>JAYSVT010000256.1:0-4061 GCA_043718455.1 Hyphomicrobium sp. | reverse complement strand
GAGCTTGAGAGACGGCGCAAAAACGCCGACCAGTGACGAAAAAACCTCGCCGCAGCCCGCCAACCGTCAAACACAAGCGTTGCTCAGAGGTTCCCTAGTAGCTACGTTTCGAAATGGATGCAAAGTCGATCCGAATACCTGCAAAACTTCGAAAAAATCATACAGGGTTTCGACTATGTTGGAATAACGCCAAATGGTTTGGCGCCCGGGGAGGCAGAGCTAGGATTTCTCATTCCCAGAACAATTTTTGAGAACCTGGTTCAAGGCTTTTCAACTGAGCTCAAGGTGATCGATCGGGTAATTGGCATCTTTTCGGAAGTCGTCACAGGCAAGCGTACAGCACCTGAGCTTCGCCAATTGTCAACAACGGACCCCATGGTGGTCGTTACGACAGTCGCTACCGTTGCCGTTGCTATAGGTGGCACAATCACTTGGATTTTGGATACTCAAGAGAGAAACCTTCGCGTCCGCCAGTTGAAAGAAGAAGCGAAAAAGACAGGCCATCCTGAGGAAGGACTTCGTCTGTTTGACCAACAAATCAGTGAGCAGTTTCAGCAAGCCTTGAGCAAGAAGGTTGATGAACTGATTGGCGAGTCTAAAGTCGGGAAGTCGGACGGAAGGCGTGAAGAGCTCTCAAACGGTCTGCGGTGGGCGATTGACTCGATTCTGGCGCGCATAGAACGAGGTATGACTGTTGAGATCCGTTTCCTCCCACCCACAGTTCCAGATAACGATAAGGACGCAAGTACGGACGAGGATGACGAGTTAAGGGAAGTATTTGATAAGCTCGCGGAGATTCGAGATGCTCTGACGTTTCCTCCGGTCGAGACTGAGCCAACGCGTCATTTGCCCCCTCCAGAACCACCGAAATCGGCTGGAGCCAAGTCTGGCAAGAAATCATAACTTGGTTCCAAGCCCGCAACGCTCCGAACCTTCGCTTGGGTTAGCACCGGCCCGCGTGCCGCCGCAGGCAAACACTTTTCATTCCGGTGCGTAACCCAACAACCTTACGCGCGGAGAGACGATGTCTCTGCCGACACGGCTTTTGGTTGTTGGGTTTCCTTCGCTGCTTGCGCAACTCCGTCAACCGCAACCTACGTTTCTTTGTTTTGGCTGGCACAGCCCTTGCCCGCAACGCGAAGAACCGTAGGTTGGGTTAGCACCGGCCGAGTTGTCGCCGCAGACGAAGACTTTTCATTCCGGTGCGTAACCCAACGGTCCGGAGTGGGGACCGACGATGCTTCTCCCGTCACGGCACTTGGTTGTTGGGTTACGCATCGGAAAAGAGTTGTGTGTGTAAATAGCTGGCATAACGGCCGATGCTAACCCAACCTACGTTTCCCGTCTTAGCGCTCAAAGAAAAGCGCGGCAACTCCCTCCGCTTGTTTTCCCGGAAGCCGCGTCGAGCGTCCGCGAGACAATGCGGCAATCCGGGATCGCGTGGGTCGAGGTGTGCGCGATACCGAGGGGACGCGATCCCGGCTCTTCGCTCACTTCGCTATCGCGGCGTATGCTCGGCCGGGAAAGCAAACGGGTAGGTCCGCGGACCGGAAACGCAAGTGGGGCACGCGCCGACCCGGCGAGGCCTGCTCGAAGAACTCGCGCATGCCTTGGATGCCGTGCAAAATACCCCCGAAGAGGCCTCAATAAATCAGCGTTTGTTTAGCATTCCCAACGGCCTGCCTACAAAGATCGGCGCGCGCGCCACTAGCCTTGTGCGATAACAAAGTTGGCGCAGCCCCAGAGTTGTGATCTGAATTCAGCGGCGCACGTATAAGGGCCAAAATAAGCAAAAACTAGGGAGACGCGCCGTGACCCTTACAGAGCCAGCTCCATCCGCCGACAAGCCGCAAACCTCCACAGCCGTCTTCCACTTGATCTACAAAAGCCGCAGCCGCGTGCCGGCCGAAAATCGCGAAACGGAACTCGGCAATATTTTCAGCGTCGCGCGGCGCAAGAATACCGCGCAAGGGATAACCGGCGCGCTGTTGCTCTATGATGACTGGTTCGCGCAGACGCTTGAAGGCGACGAAGGGGCGGTTAGGAAAATCTTCGCCGTGATCGAAAAAGACGACCGCCACGACGCCGTGGAAGTGCGCGAACAAGGTGTGGTCGACGCCCGCGTGTTTGCCCGCTGGTCCATGGCCAAGGTCGGCGAACATGGCGAGCCCGATATTCCATTGATCGCCACCAAGAACGGGGTAGCCGAAGCCGCCGCGCGGGGGTCGACCCCGGAGCAAGAGCGCGTTCTGAACTTGATGCGTACTGATCAGCCGAAAGGCAAGAAAATGGACCGGACCTCTGTCGAAGGTCCGGCCCATCGTTTGTCGCTTCGACGATATGGTACGCAATCAACTGCGAAGCGTGATGCGCCGTTAGAGCCTACGCGAAACAAAGAGCTCGTGTGGCGCAGTTGATGAGATAACGCGCCGGTATGACATTCATTCCATCGCCACTGCGCGGCGCCTGTGGATAACTTTACGCGGTGGCGTAAGGCCCTGAATCGGCTTTGTTACTTTCAACACCTCAGCACTTATTTTGCCAGTTCCGGCGCCCCATGTTAGGGGACACGCCAGAGACTTAGCCAGAGACTTAGCCAGAGACTTCCCCCTGCGATTGCTCCTGCTTGACCCGAGGACACATGATGCGCTTCGATCCCCGCTATTCGCCAAAATCCACCGCGGCCGCCTCAGCAAAGTCTGACGATCTTGGGGACATGCCCGAGTGGAACCTCTCGGATCTCTACAAGGGGCCGGACGACGTCGAGGTTCAAAACGACATCGCCGACGCCAGTAATGATGCAGCGCGTATGAAGGCGCGATATCAGGGGAAGCTGGCGGAACTCGCGACAGACGGCGCGAAACTCGCTGTCGTGGTGAAAGAGTACGAAGCGCTGTCGGACGTTATGGGCAAGCTCGGGTCCTATGCCGGGCTTTACTATGCGCAGAACCAAGCCGATCCGGCGCGCGCAAAATTTTATGGCGACATCTCGGAATCTCTGACGAAGACCTCAACCAACCTCATTTTCTTCGAGCTCGAACTGAACCAGATCGACGACGCAGTTTTGGCCGCCGCGCTGAAGCACAACGATCTCGCGCGCTATAAGCCGTGGTTCGACGATCTGTTAAAAGAAAAGCCGCATCAGCTGGACGAAAGAATCGAAACGCTTTTCACTGAAAAGAGTCAGACCGGGCGCGCGGCCTGGAACCGGCTATTCAATGAAACAATGTCGAGCCTGAAGTTCGACGTGGACGGCGAGACAGAACCGCTGTCGCTTGAGCCGGTGCTGAACCTGCTCTCGAACGCGGACGGGGCCAAGCGCAAGGCGGGTTCGGAAGCGCTGGCGAAAACGCTCGGGAGCAACGTGTCGCTCTTTACGCTCATCACCAACACGCTGGCCAAGGACAAGGAAATTTCCGATCGCTGGCGGAACTTCAAGGATGTGGCCGACAGCCGGCACCTGGCGAACCGCGTCGAAGCCCCCGTGGTTGACGCTCTTGTTTCGAGTGTGCGCGCGGCGTATCCGCGTCTCTCGCATCGCTACTACGCCATGAAGGCGAAGTGGCTGGGCGTCGAAAAGCTCAACCACTGGGACCGTAACGCGCCCCTGCCAGAAAAGCCCGAGCGCGTGATCAAGTGGCCGGAAGCTGAGAAGATCGTGCTCGACGCTTACGGCGCGTTTGCGCCCGAGATGGCGTCGATTGCCAAAGAGTTCTTTGACAAGAATTGGATCGATGCTCCGGTCAAACCGGGTAAGTCGCCGGGCGCATTTTCGGCCTCGACCGTGCCAAGCGTGCACCCATATGTGATGATGAACTATCAAGGCAAACCGCGCGACGTGATGACACTTGCGCATGAGTTGGGCCACGGCGTGCACCAGATGCTGGCGCGTGCGCAGGGCCCACTGCTGGCACCGACGCCTTTGACTTTGGCCGAGACTGCAAGCGTGTTCGGCGAGATGTTGACCTTCAAGGCGCTGTTAGCTGAGACGAAAGACAAACGCGAAAAGAAAGCGATGATCGCCTCCAAGGTCGAGGACATGCTCAACACGGTCGTGCGCC
>JAYSVT010000255.1:0-13006 GCA_043718455.1 Hyphomicrobium sp. | reverse complement strand
CTCATGTCGAAAACCTCACCTTCATTGGCAGCGGCGGTTTCTCTGGCACCGGAAACGCGGACGCGAACACGATCAAGGGCAGCGGCGGCAATGACGTTCTCAACGGTGCCGGCGGCGGCGATCAACTCAATGGCGGCGCGGGACATGACACCTATGTCGTCGATCAGCTCGGTGACATCCTGACCGACGCATCCGGTATCGATACGATCAAATCTTACCTCAGTTGGACCCTCGCAGCCCAGTTCGAAAATCTCACGCTCCTTGGTGCCAGTGCGCTCAATGCAACGGGAAACACTGCCGCAAATGTATTGCGGGGCAACAGTGCCGTGAACATCCTCGAAGGTTTGGACGGCAACGATACCCTCGACGGCGGAACGGGAAGCGGAGATACGCTGAACGGTGGCCTTGGAAACGATACATTTATCCTCGACGCGGCCGGCGATATTCTGCTCGACGCCGGCGGTATCGATACGATCCATAGCGCAATCAGCCTTACGCTCGGCGCGAGCTTCGAAAGATTACTCTTGTCCGGTACGGGCGTCACAAACGGCACCGGCAATGCCTCCGCGAATACAATAACGGGCAACACAGCTGCCAACAGACTCAAGGGTCTCACTGGTAACGACATCGTATCCGGTGGCGGTGGGCGCGATACGCTCGAAGGCGGCGCCGGCAACGACACACTCACAGGCGGCGCAGATGCCGACAACTTCGTTTTCAACACGGCATTGTCAGCCGCAACCAACATCGACCGTGTGACCGATTTCTCAGCGCCGCTGGATACATTCTGGCTTGAAAATGGCGTATTTACGAAGTTCATTGGCACAGGCCGGTTGACAGTGGGGCAGTTCTTCAAGGGAGCGGCCGCACACGACGCCGACGACAGGATCGTCTACAATTCTGCAACTGGCGCCCTTATCTACGATTCAAACGGAAGCGCCTCGGGTGGCGCCATACAGTTTGCGACGCTTGCCAAAGGCCTCGCACTGACAAACGCCGATTTCGTGATTGTCTGATCGCGTCTCCACGGTATCTACTCGCGCCACAAACAAAAAAGGCGCCCGGGCGTTTCTTCGCGCGGACACCTGCAATTCCAACCATACGAAGATCATAGCACAAGAGCGCTGCGCTGCCCATCGTTTTCTATGGTTACCACGCGCATGAAAGTGAACTTGCGCATTTACCTATCCAAATTTGCGATGATCCGGCCGCGCGGCTCAGGCAAGGTTTCCCCGCGCGGCAGCAAAACCCGCGTTTCGAGAAAATAACCGGTCAGCGCAAAACCATCGAGAACGTCCTGCATCGTCACCGCGCCCGTGCGCGCTCTTATCAAAAACGGCGGCAACGCCAGCATCCGGTCGCGGTAAGGCTCACCTGCAGACGCCGACACCGCACGGCCCGACTTTGGCGAAACATAAATGAGCTGATCGTTGGATCCCGTCGCGGCACATTCGCTGAGGTCGAGACCAGCACCAAGTTCATCGAGCAGCGCCAGTTCCCAGCGCACGAAAAGTGCCGGCCACACCGTCACGTCGTCGAGGAACCCGAGCACGAACAATGTGATTTCGTAGAGATTGGGATGGGGATCGCGTTCCGGCAACATCCGCAGCAACGACGTGAGTGTCATCAACGCGGAAAGGGCCGCATCGCTTTCCATAGACTCGGCCGCAAAGCCGCGGCGCAGTTCAACGGTGAAGTGGCCAAGGTGTTCCGATAAACGTCCCTTCCACGTCACATCCACATGGTTGCCAGATTGTAGGATGGGCCGCAGGCGGCGCGAACGCCCGCCGTGCACGAGGCCTAGGTGCCGCCCGTGTCCGCGCGTGAATAATTCAACCACAGCCGCCGTCTCGCCGAGCGGTTTCACTGAGAGCACGATGCCTTCGTCAGTCCATTGCATGGAAGTGCTTTACAATGGATCCTGAGCGAAGTGAGCTAATCCTTCGCCTAGAGATCGACACCCTTGCCGCCCTTGCCCGCAGGTTTTTGATTGGGATTTTGTTGAATGAGACAGGGCGCGCCAAATGCCACGCACTCAAAGGTCGCGTCTTCCTTCTTGAAACATTTGAGAGATTTCTGGGCCGCTAAGCGCCAAACGTTGAACCCGGGGCCGGCTTTCAATGCCTTGGCCTGCCACTGTTCGAGCGCTTTTTTCTTGGCGCTCAGTTCGTCGGTCGCAACAGCTATATCGCTCGATACAATCGGACGACACACTCGAATGGCTGCCATGGCGCCGGATGTGTAGAAAAAAGCGACACCGGATACGATCGCGATTTGCAAAACATTTTTCATCGCTGCACCTTAGCCATTGTCAATCTTTTGGGAAGTCCAATCCCATCTCGCGGTATCGCTCTGGGTCGCTGCCCCAATTGCTGCGCACTTTGACGAACAAGAAAAGGTGCACCGGCACGTCTGCAACTTCCGCGATCTGCTTTCGCGCTTCCATGGAAATCTGCTTGATCGTGGCGCCGCCCTTGCCAAGCACGATACTCTTTTGCCCATCGCGCTCGACGAAGATCGTCTGCTCGATACGCACTGCCCCGCCCTTGAGCGTCTTCCAGCTCGTCGTCTCGACTGTTATCGCGTAAGGCAATTCTTCGTGGAGCCAATTGTAAATCCGCTCGCGCGTAATCTCGGCCGCGAGCTGGCGGATCGGCATATCCGTGATGTCGTCTTCCGGATAATGCCAGGGACCTTCCGGCATGACGCCGGCCAGATAGGTGCGCATGTCCTGTATGCCCGTACCGTTGAGAGCCGAGATCATGAACAGCTTATCGAATGTCGCCCGCTTGGATACTTCCGCCGTCAATGCCAGAAGCCGTTCTTTTTCTTCGATCCAATCGACCTTGTTCAAGGCCACGACTTTCAAGGCGCGCACGTCCTTGAGCTTCCGCAGAATGCCGTCCGTGTCATCGTCGATGCCCTTGGCTGCGTCGATCAACACGACGATGACGTCGGCATCGAGTGCCCGGCCCCATGCGGCGTCCACCATGGCCCGGTCGAGACGCCGCTTGGGCTGGAAAATTCCGGGCGTGTCGATGAAAACAAGCTGGCTTTGATTTTCGATGGCGATCCCGCGCACCGGAACGCGCGTCGTCTGGACCTTATGACTGACGATCGAGACCTTGGCGCCTGCGAACGCGTTGACAAGCGTCGACTTGCCAGCGTTCGGACTGCCGACAACGGCAATGAACCCGCATCTCTTTCCTTGATTGTCCGCTTCAGAAACCGGCACGTTTACTCCTCACGCCTTCGCGCTTCAGCAGCGCGCTTGCAGCCTCTTGTTCGGCAATGCGCTTGGACGCGCCCTCACCTTGGGCCGGACCCTTCCCTGATATCATAACTTCGGCCGTAAAGTGCGGCGCGTGATCGGGGCCTTTGCGCGATACGACGGTATATTTCGGCAATGCGAGACCCAGACCTTGGGCCCACTCCTGCAGTTCCGACTTGGCGTCAACCGTCAGTTCCGGGGGATTATCCGACTGCTCGTGCCATAATTTGCGGACCACATTGCGGGCCTTTTCGAACCCCCCATCGAGAAACACCGCGCCTAACACAGCTTCGACGGCGTCAGCGAGAATTGTCATTTTCTCGCGCCCGCCGCTGTCGGCTTCGCTTTCCGAAAGGATCAGGTGTTCGCCAAGACCGATGCTGCGCGAGACCTTGGCGCAGGCTTCGCCGCGCACCAGCCGGTTGTAGCGGCGCGCAAGTTCGCCTTCTGTGGCTTCAGGGTGCTGGCCATTCAAGACTTCGGCAATTGCTAGTCCCAGAACGCGATCGCCTATGAACTCTAACCGCTCATTGTCACCGCGTTCCGTCTTGCCGCCGCGCACGCTGGCATGCGTCAACGCCTGCTCCAAGAGATCGGGATCCTTGAAGCGGTGGCCGATTTTCTTTTCGAGGTCTTTAAACTTGCGCGGACGCAGCATGTGAACTCAGACGTTAGCGCACGAGATTGAAGAAACGGTTCCAGCGGATGTCAAAGGGCCAAGTCCAAGGAGTATACCATTTGAGGGCACCGGGCTCATCCACTTTAGCCGAGAAAAATATAATTTCGGCGCGGCCAACAAAGTTTTCGTAAGGCACATAACCGACATGATACTGCGCCCGGCTGTCAGTGGAATTGTCCCGGTTGTCGCCCATCATGAAGTAGTGGCCTTCGGGAACTTTGTAAGGTCCGACATTGTCGAAAGCGCCATTTGGTTCGCTATCGAGGACGCGATATTTTACGCCGTTTGGCAAGGTCTCCTCATAAACCGGAATACGGCGCAGCCGATCGGAGTCTTCACTCGTGACAAACTCGCCTTTGCGTTCCTTCGGAATAGCCTGGCCGTTGATAAAGAGCACACCCTGACGCACCGAGATTTCGTCACCTGGCAAGCCGATGACACGCTTGATGTAATCGGTTGAATTGTCGCGTGGCAACTTGAAGACAGCAACGTCGCCGCGCTCAGGAGTAGCCGCGATAATACGGCCCGAAAAGAGGTTCGGGCTAAACGGAAACGAGTATTTGCTGTAGCCGTATGAGAGTTTCGAAACGAAAAGATAATCGCCGATAAGCAGCGTCTCTTTCATCGAGCCCGAAGGAATATTGAAAGGCTGATAGAAGAAAACCCGGACGAACATCGCGATCGCTAGAGCTTCAGCGACAATGATCAGCGTCTCAAGCCAGCCCGACCGCGAATGTTTGGACATGACGCTCATCCATATGCTCCAATTTAACGCCAAATGGGGCGGCGCCAGCGGGGGGCGTCTTCCAAACCCGGCCCGCTATAGCGAGTTTGATCCCCCGGCGCAATCGGCGGTCCAAACTAAGCTTTCTAAATCGCAGCAAAATCAAACTGCAACTGAGTTGCTGAGCCTCTTGGCCGCAGCCAAAGCAGTCTTCTAAGCCTTTGGGCAAGTGTATCGACACCGGCAGTTATGGCACGGCGCGTACGTCCTATCTCGATGGCCCTTTTTCAGGAACCGCTGAAATGATGACCACAGCCTCCGCAAGAGGGTATTCGTCGGTCAAAGTGAGATCAATTCGAACCGTGTAACCCGGCGGCGTCAATGACGCGAGGTGTTTGGCTGCGCCTTTTTTGAGATCCATCGTCGGCCGGCCCGTCGGCGTATTGACGACCCCAATGTCTTTGAGATGCACGCCAGACCGGAACCCAGTTCCGAGCGCCTTGGACATCGCCTCCTTGGCAGCAAAGCGCTTGGCGAGTGTCGCGGCGGGATGCGCGCGCCCAAAGGCCCGGCGCCGCTCTTGATCGGTGAAGACCTTCTCGACGAAACGGTCACCGAACCGCTCCAGCGTTTTCTCGATCCTGCGGATATCGACGATATCATTGCCGATGCCGATGATCATGTCGACATTCCTTGCCGTACCATTTCGCTGGCCGGATGGCGTACCTCGTCCATCAAATTTCGCATGCGCCGGACGGCAGACGCCAACCCGCCGAAAATTGCTTCGCCGATAAGAAAGTGTCCTATGTTGAGTTCGACGATTTCGGGTATGCGCGCGATGGGTTGCACAGAACCGAACGTCAATCCGTGCCCAGCATGGACTTCAAGACCGGCGGCGGCTGCAGCGCTTGCGGCCAAGGCGTGCCTAGCCGCTTCGCGCGCAACGCCGTTTGCGTCATTGTCGAGCGCTAGATGGCAGTACCGGCCGGTGTGGAGTTCGACGATATCGGCGCCGGCCGCCGCGCACGCTTCAATAGTTTTCAGATCCGGTTCAACGAACAGGGAGACGCGGATGCCAGCATCTTTCAATCGTGCCACATAGCCCTTGAACGACGGCCCCGCGCCGATGACATCGAGACCGCCCTCGGTCGTACGCTCCTCGCGCCGCTCTGGCACGAGACAACAGGCATTGGGCAGGTGCCGGAGGGCGATATCTATCATCTCCTCCGTCGCCGCCATCTCAAGATTGAGCGGCCGCGTCAGTTCGGATTTCAAACGCGAGATATCGTTGTCGGAGATATGGCGGCGATCCTCGCGCAAATGGGCTGTGATGCCATCGGCACCGGCCTCAATGGCCTGAAGCGCGGCGCGTACCGGATCGGGATGAAATCCGCCCCGCGCGTTGCGCACCGTCGCAACGTGATCGATGTTGACGCCCAATCTGAGTTGGCGTGCTGTTGTCTGGGGCAAGTGCGAGGGCATGTGTTTCAAGATTTCCGCCATGTCACTCAAACATCCTCTGTACCTTCGCGATGGCAGGCCTTGAGCGCAGGCCGGCGAGGATGTGGTTGAGGTGTACCAAATCGTAAACTTCGACCTCAATATGCATTTCGGTGAAGTCTGCGGCCTTTCGGATCATTTTAAGGTTATCGATATTGCCGCCCGTTTCGCCAATGATACGTGCGATCTCAGCAAGAGATCCCGGTGCGTTGACGGCGATGACACTGAGGCGCGCGGGGAACCTTTCGCGGCGTTCGGGATCGATATCCCACGTCACATCGATCCAGCTTTCGTGCTCGTAGTCTTTGAGACGCGGCGAGTGAATCTGGAAAATGCGAATTCCTACCCCCGGAGACAGCACACCAACGATGCGGTCGCCGGGTACAGCACCGCCCGGCTCGAACAGCACGGGAAGCTGTTCGTCGTGGCCGCGCGCAGAAAGAACACTATTGGCCTCGGTCCCGCTGATGCGGAATTTTAGGCTCATCACCTTTTCGATGTTGAACCAGCCGTCTTGGCCCTTCGCCCGCCCAAAGCGGCGCGTCGGCTGATAGGCTGTTGCGGCCGCGCCCGATGGCAAGAGCAATTTCAGCGTTTCTTCGAGAGACGATTCGTTGCGGCTGACGGCAGCGAGCGCATCTTCGACCGTTTTGAGCGCTAGTTTCGGCAAGATGACCTTGATCTTGTCATCGGAATAATCAGCGCCCGACTTGCTCATCGCCGAAACGACGAGCTGGCGGCCGAGCGCCACGCTGCGCTTGCGTTCCGCTTCGCGTGCCGCCTTGCGAATAGCTGCGCGTGCGCGCCCGGTAACGGCAAAGGCTTCCCATGCTGCAGGCCGCACATGCGTCTTTGACGTCTCCACCACGACTTCATCGCCGTTGCGAAGCCGGGTGTCGATCGGCACGTGCCGGCCGTTGATGAACGCTGCCACCGCTTCGTTGCCGATATCGGTGTGTACCGCGTAGGCAAAATCTAGGGGCGTCGCCCCGCGCGGCAAGGCTATGAGCCGCCCTTTGGGCGTGAAACAGAAGACCTGATCCTGGAATAATTCGAGCTTGGTGTGCTCAAGAAATTCCTCCGGGTTTTCGGCTTCGAGCAACCCGGTGATCATCGTCCTCAAGCGCCCGAAAGGGCTATCGTCTGGCTTTGCTGACGCCGCTCCATTAAGCGGCTTTTCAATGCCGGTTTGGCGCACTTCTTTATAGTGCGCGTGCGCAGCAATACCGAACTCGGCAACGCGGTGCATTCCATGCGTGCGGATCTGCAGTTCGACGCGCTGATGGCGCGGACCATAAACCGTCGTGTGGATCGACTGATAATTATTGCGCTTGGGCGCCGAGATATAATCCTTGAAGCGTCCAGGTACAGTGCTCCACGTTGTGTGCACGATGCCAAGCACACGGTAGCAATCTTCAATCGAGTCGACGACGACCCGAAACGCAAAAATATCCGAGAGCTGCTCCAAGCTGATCTGCTTGTGCTCCATCTTGCTCCAGATGGAATAAGGCTTCTTCTCCCTGCCCGACGCTTCGGCCTTGATCCCTGCTTCCGAAAACTTGCGCGCCAGCGCTTGGCGAATTTCTTCGACCAGCCCTTTGTTGCGCAACCGCAACTCGGACAGCTTGTCGGTGACCGCCTGATAGGCGTCGGGATGAAGCCAGCGAAATGCATGGTCTTCCAGTTCCTCGCGCAGCGCCTGCATACCCATCAAGCCGGCAAGCGGCGCATAGATGTCGAGCGTTTCCTCCGAATTGCGCTGACGGCTCTCGGGTTTCATATGCTCAAGCGTGCGCATGTTATGCAGGCGGTCGGCGAGTTTCACCAGAAGCACACGGATATCGCTCGAAATGGCGATCAGAAGTTTTCTGAAATTCTCGGCCTGCTCGGCCTTTTTGGATACGAGATCGAGTCGTTTGATCTTTGTTAGGCCGTCGACCAGCCGGCCGATTTCGGGACCGAACATTTGGTCGATTTCGGCGCGCGTTGCGTCCGTATCCTCTATGACGTCGTGTAGCAGCGCCGTGGCGACGGTGGCATCGTCAAGCTTCAACTCGGTGAGAATGGCCGCGACTTCAAGCGGGTGCGAAAAGTACGGTGCACCAGAAGCGCGCTTCTGGTTGCCATGGGCTTTCATGGCATAGACGTATGCCCTGTTGAGGAGGGCTTCGTCTGCCTTAGGATCGTATTTGAGAACCCGTTCAACGAGTTCGTATTGCCGCATCATGGCCCGGCGCACTCCTTGGCGCACTCCGTCAAGGGGGCAGCCTAGCCGAAGACATGAGTCGTGTGAAAGAAGAGTCGTTGCATTGACTGGCTGAGGCACTCTGTCATCACGTCAGCGCGCCCCAGGGCGATCAACGACCCCGGTCGCGATCGCGTTCACGCTCTCGGTCGCGCGGATCACGGTCCCGGTCGCGGTCGCGCGGACCGCCGCCCGATCCTATATTCGCCGACGGCTCAAGCGGTGTCATACTTTCCAAGCCGCGCAACAGCTGCTCTTCGGTCATGACGTCAACCTGCTGGTCGCTCGATGAATCGTCGCGGCCAAGTGTTGGCGCGCGGCGCTCTGCAGGCAAAAGAGGAGCTGCGACCGATTCCGGTTCGTCGACCTCGGTGTTCTTCTGGATCGAATTGATCAAGCCTTCCTTCATATCCTCCGGCGAAACCGTTTTCTCAGCGATTTCGCGCAGTGCTATGACGGGGTTCTTATCGTTTTCGGGAGCGACCGTAATGGCGCTGCCATTGGCGATGGAGCGCGCCCTGTGGGCGGCCAGCAGCACGAGTTCAAAACGATTTGGAATCTTATCGACGCAGTCTTCGACGGTGACGCGGGCCATGGGCTGGACGTCCTTGCTTTGATGGTTGCCAGTGTGTGAGTTGTCGCTGTTTAAGCACAGATAGCTAAAAAGCACAAAAAGCGCTGGCAGGCTACTCAACCCGCCGCGCAACGTTCCTGCGACAATTACTGCCACATTATTTTGCAGCACGCAAGGCGGGCGCCGGCTGCGTCCGCCGGAAAGACGTAATGAATTGATTTATAACAATTTTTATGGAGAACACTCTAAGAATTCCGACCGATTTCCCGCACTTGTCGATATCAGTTTTTTACCGCAGGCGGTTTTTCAATGCCGGGGTTCGGCCGTATGTAGTTCCTATAGAGATACAAACGTGATTGAACACGGCCATGCGCCGTGACTACGCCCGGTTGGACTGGGCTCGTGAATTACCACGCTGCGCGGCCTAACGGCCGGATTTCAAAGGTGAAAAAATGCACTTTCATGCCAGCGAACGCATCGCCCTCTTTATCGACGGCGCCAATCTCTATGCAACCGCCAAGTCGCTTGGTTTCGACATCGATTACAAGCGTCTCGTGGGGTTCTTCAGGCAAAAAGGCCATTTGGTGCGCGCGCTCTACTACACAGCCCTTGCCGAAGAACAGGAATACTCGTCAATTCGCCCCTTGATCGATTGGCTCGACTATAACGGTTTCACTATGGTCACGAAGCCGACCAAAGAGTTCACCGATGCAACCGGCCGGCGCAAAGTCAAAGGCAATATGGATATCGAGTTGACGGTCGACGCTATGCGGCTGTCGGACTCGCTGGATCATATTGTTATTTTCTCGGGCGATGGCGATTTCCGCTCACTCGTCTCTGCTCTCCAACAGAAGGGCAAGCGCGTCAGCGTTGTCTCGACGCTGCAGACGCAGCCGCCAATGGTTGCCGACGAGTTGCGCCGACAGGCCGACCAGTTCATCGATCTTGCGGATCTCGAAACGCAAATTTGCCGCGATCCAACCAGCCGCCCGGTGCGTGAAGCCCGTCCGTTCCCTCCGCGTGGACCGGCAGCAGCCCCAGCCCCTCGCGAATCGAGCTATCAGGATGACGATCTCGCCGAAGAGGTCTAAGTCTTACGACCTGAGGATCAATTCAACATGAGCGGGCAGCCTGAGACCAAGCTAAAGGCTGGTCCAGAAGCTCCCCGCTCATGTTCGCTCTGCCCTCGCCTCACCACCTATCGCGGAGACAATCAACGCGACGAACCCGATTGGTTCAATGGCGCCGTGCCATCGTTCGGCACGTCCGACGCGCAATTCCTCATCGTTGGCTTGGCACCCGGCCGCAACGGCGCCAACCGTACCGGCCGCCCCTTTACGGGCGACTTCGCAGGCGTTCTTCTTTACGCAACACTGATCGAATTTGGTTTTGCCAAGGGCACGTATGATGCGCGTCCAGATGATGGACTGTCGCTGGTCAACACGATGATTACCAACGCGGTTCGCTGCGTGCCGCCGCAAAATAAGCCGACGCCCGAGGAAATCACGACATGCCGTCCATTTTTCGAGGCTCGGCTCGCGGCATTACCAAAATTGCGCATCATGCTGGCGCTCGGCCGCATCGCCCACGACCAAACCCTCGCCACGCTCAAGTTGCGAAAGACCGAATTTCCCTTTGCCCATGGCCGCCGCCACGCAGTTCACCCCAAGCTCGTGCTTTACGACAGCTTCCATTGCTCCCGCTACAATACCAACACCAAGCGGCTGACCGTTGACATGTTTCGGTCGGTATTTTCGGCGATCCGTGACGAACTCGGCTAAAGCCGCGCGTCGTTTGTGTACCGGAGTTTTTAATGCGCAAGGGATTTTCAGTTACGTTTGGCGCTTCAACGCGCTGGCCATAGCGGCAGTTAGCGCCATCGGATTGTTCGTTGTCTCTTATGCCGCCTTCCAAATTGCCAGAGATATTTTTTATCGCCCTTATCAAGCGCAGGATATTGCGCGCGTTGAAACGAAAGACGGCGCCGATGCCCCGCCGCAGCTCCGCACCGATTTGTCGGTCATGAATTTTTCGCCAATTCGCGGCACCGAAACGCTATGGGCCCACCTGACGGCGACTCAATCCTACGATTACCGCTATTCGAGCAAGGAAGCCTCCAGCACCCGCAACGTGATTTTCTACGACGTAAAGTCCGGCAAAAGCCGCAAGCTCTTGCCCAACGACAATGCCGTTATTGTCGATACGCGCGAACTCCGCGAGGACGATCCGCAGGGCACAAAACCGCCGAAAGCTCTGCTTTTCAGCTTCATCGAGAAGGATACGAACGGCGACGGACTTCTCAACCACGACGACGGCCTGGCACTCGCCCTCTCCCAAGCCAATGGCGAAGGCTTGACACGTATCGAAGAAGCGGCGGGTCAGTTGAAGGGTGAAACGCTGGTGACGGCCGCGAATGAAATCGTGGTGATGGTCGAGAAAGGCGGCGTGCTCAAAGCACTGCACATCGATCTTGCGAGCTTCAAGGTGACGAAGAGTGAGGCTGTCGTGCGCTAGAGCCGTTCCGGTTGAGATAAAATCAAGTTTCGCAGCCCCCCTCCCCTCAGGGGAGGGGTTGGGGGTGGGGTGAAGACGAGAGCGTTGCTGTCAAAGACTCGGCTGCATGGCGACGTTCGGAATGCATCCTACAGCAAAATGTTGAAGCATTATGGGCAGACTTCGATACCTGTCTTCGGCTTCTCCCCACCCCTAACCCCCCGCTGGGGAGGGGAAGCAATCTGCGGCCGATTCCGTACTGACTGGAAAGACTCTAGGTTTTGCCGGACTGCAACCCGGCGAGCAGATCACTCGCATGCGTGTGCGGCGGATGCACGGGATACATCGTGCGATAAATGACGCCGTCGCGCACGATAAGCGTCAGGCGCTTCAAGTACGTCACACCGCCCGTCTCGAAACGCGGCAGGTTGAGCCCATCGGCAAATCTGAAGTCGTGATCGCTTAACAAGAGAAACGGCAAGCCTGCGCGTGCCGCAAAAGCCTTTTGATCGGCGGGCGTCTGCCCGCTCACGCCAAACACCTCATAATCGCGCATTTGGAATGCAGCGTACTTATCGCGAAACCCTTCCGCTTCGGGCGTTGATCCATGCGCGCCGGCAATCGTGTCCCAATCGGGCGGGTTTGGCTGGCCGGGCGTACCTGTGAAGGGATAGACGAAAATGATCGCCCGCTCCTGGAACCGCGCGAGATTGACGGCCGCGCCGCGCGTCGCTTCAAGCGCCACATCGGGAAGCCGCGTCCCGGCTATCAGATGCTTCGCCGCGCCGTCGTCTTTGGGTGCCGGCCAGGGCCAATTGGTCATCGCGAATTGTCCTTCAACCACGCCAAAACATCAGCTGCATTCCGGTCCGGCGGAAAGACGGGATAGAAAACTTGGGCGACGCGCCCGTCGTCGATGATAAGCGCCATGCGCTTCAACAGCGTCTGACCTTCAACTGACATCATGGGTAATTTCAGCACTTGCGCGAGCTGCAATTTCTCGTCCGAAAGCAGCGCAAAAGGCAGATGCAGCCGCTCCGCTGCTTCCCGCTGATACGCCGTACATTGCGTCGATAATCCGAAAACGCGGTCCGAACCCGTTTCAAGCAGCTCCGCATGATGATCGCGAAAGGCGCAGCTTTGCGGTGTGCATCCGCGCGCACCCGGTATTTCGTCCCAGCCTTGTGGCAGCGCGACCCCGGGCTGTCCTGTCATCGGATAAATGTACAGCACTGTCCGGCCTGTAAATGCAGATAGGTCAACACTGCCACCCAATGTCGAAGACAACGGCAACGCGGGCAATTGTGTTCCAGCCAAATGCGCCGCCGCGCCATCGTCCGCAGGCGCTGGTATCTTTGACCAATCAACCTGCTGCAGATTGGACTGGTTCAAAACATTCACCCCTTATCCCGCATGATGCGCGACTTCTCGCGATCCCAGTCGCGCTTTTTATCGCTTTCGCGCTTGTCGTGCAGCTTCTTGCCTTCCGCCAAGCCGATCTTGATTTTCGCCCGGCCCTT
>JAYSVT010000254.1:0-4111 GCA_043718455.1 Hyphomicrobium sp. | reverse complement strand
ATCAACGGGGCCAAGCGATGGCTGTCGTTTGCCGGGTATTCGTTCCAGCCCTCGGAATTCGCCAAGCCCGGTTTCGTTGTGCTGATGGCTTGGCTCTTCGCTGAGGCTTCCGCGCGCAGGGACGTTCCCGCGCTGCCGTTCGCAATACTCCTTTGGCTCGGATTTGCGGGGCTCCTCGTCAGCCAGCCGGATGTCGGACAAACTGTGCTGATCAGCGTAACGGCTGGCGCGCTATATCTCCTCGCCGGATTGCCGCTGACTGGTGCGCTCGCTATTTTGACAGCAGGTGGCGCCGGGCTCTGGCTCGCTTACGAGAACTTCGGTCATGTGCAATCGCGTTTGGATCGATTCTTCAAGCCGTTTCCATTCGAGAACTTTCAAGGGGATCGCGCCATCCAATCGTTCTCAGAGGGCGGGCTGTTCGGCCGGGGTCCTGGCGAAGGCACAATCAAGTCAGTGCTTCCCGACGCGCATACGGATTTCATCTTTGCTGTCGTCGCCGAAGAATACGGCGTCATAGCTTGCCTCGTTCTGCTCGGCATTTTCGCCTTCATCGTGCTGCGCGTTTTGCGGCGCGCCGCGACCGAGCCCGACGCATCGATCCGCTTGGCGATACAAGGTCTGGCAATCGTTTTCGGCCTCCAAGCGCTGATTAATATGGGCGTGAACGTCGGTCTGCTCCCGCCGAAGGGCATGACGCTGCCGTTTATTTCGGCCGGTGGATCGTCGATGCTGGCACTTTCAGTGACAGCTGGCATGTTGCTGGCTTTGACGCGGCGGCGGGCTGATGCTGTAAGCCTCAAAAAGCCGCGATTGCTCCCGACCATCGGGGTGCACGACATCAAGGGGCACGCCGGTACGCGATGAAGAAAGAACTTTCCGTCATGCTGGCGGCCGGGGGAACTGGCGGCCATCTGTTTCCAGCTTTTGCATTGGCCGAAGAACTCGGGCGGCGCGGGATTGCAGTGGACCTCATCACAGACATGCGGGGCGATCGTTATGGCTCAGGCTTTCCCGCACGCGCTGTGTATCAAGTCCCCGCTGCCACGTTGGCGAGCCGCTCGCCCATTGCAGCGGCCAAGACCGCACTCGATTTGGCGCGCGGCACCAAGGCGGCTTACTCCATCATCGGCAAGGTGAAACCTTCTGTTGTCATTGGATTTGGTGGCTATCCGTCTTATCCACCGCTCGCTGCCGCACGATTGCGCGGTGTGCCAACGGCCGTGCACGAACAGAACGCCGTGCTCGGCCGCGCCAACCGGCTGCTTGCGAAAAGAGTTACGGCCATCGCAACATCGTTCGAGCGCACAAAGTTTCTAGATGGCGCGCTGCAAGCGAAAGCCCAGTTCACCGGCAACCCTGTGCGCCAAGCAGTTGTAGACGCCGCGCGCCGCGCATTTGAAGCGCCTCAAGACAACGGCCCGATTAAACTGCTCGTTTTTGGCGGCAGCCAGGGCGCGCGCTATTTTGCCGACACAGTGCCAACCGCGCTCGCGATGCTGCCAATTGAATTGAGATCGCGGCTGCGCGTTGTTCAGCAGGCGCGTGAGGAAGATTTGGATCGCACTAAAGCGGCATACGCGCAAAGCGGCATTGCCGCCGAAGTCGCGCCTTTTTTCAAAAATCTGCCCGAGCACATGGCGGCGGCGCACCTCGTCATTGGCCGGGCAGGCGCCTCAACCGTCGCCGAATTGACCGTGATCGGACGGCCGTCGCTCCTGGTCCCCTTGCCGCACGCGTTGGATAACGATCAACTTAACAATGCGCGCCGCCTTGCCGAATCAGGGGGTGGCTGGTGTATCGAGCAGAAAGACTTGTCCGTTGAACGCTTAGCTAACGAAATTCAGCGCGCAACTGCCGCGCCGCAAGTGCTTGCGGCGGCAGCGGAGGCCGCTAAAAAAGCCGGAAAGCCGGACGCCGTGAGTCGGCTTGCCGATTTCGTCCTGGCGCTCGCTGGGACGGCGTAAGAGCCGCGCAACCCTGAAGGGCGCCAATCCGCCCTTCTGTCGAGGATAAGAATTCACATGCAGATGCCGCGCGACATCGGTCCGTTCCATATCATCGGCATCGGCGGTATCGGCATGAGTGCCATCGCCGAAATTCTCGTCGCCAAGGGTTATACCGTTCAGGGGAGCGACCAGAAGGAAAGCGCCAACGTCAAGCGGCTGCGCGCCAAAGGCATTCGCGTGTTCGTCGGGCACGATGCCGTCAATCTCATCGGCGCTCGCTTTGTGGTCATTTCGACGGCTGTCAAAGCCACAAACCCGGAACTGGAAGCCGCCCGCAGCAAAGGTTTGCAGATCATCCGTCGCGCCGAGATGCTCGCCGAGCTTATGCGACTTTATTCAACTGTGTCGGTCACGGGCACGCACGGCAAGACAACAACAACGTCTCTGCTCTCACACATTTTTGCCGAGGCCGGAACGGAGCCAACCGTAATCACTGGTGGCATTATCAATTCCTGGGGCTCGAACGCGCGGCTTGGCCAAGGCAAGTGGATGATCGTCGAAGCGGATGAAAGCGACGGCACATTCACGCGTCTCCCGACGGAGATTGGCATCGTCACCAATATCGATCCCGAGCATCTCGACTATTTCGGTTCGGTCGAAGCCATGCACCATGAGTACGAAACTTTCCTCAAGAACATCCCGTTCTTCGGTTTGGCGGTTGTGTGCATCGATCATCCGGTCGTGCGCGCGATGGTGGAGAGGTTGAACCTCAGAAGCGACGGCCGGCGCCTGCTAACCTATGGCGCGAGCAAGGATGCCGACATCATGCTCGAAAACGTGCGCATAGACGGCAGCACGACGACATTCGATGCGACGCTCAGCGCGTCGGTCAAAGGCGGTTCGCGCAAATTAGAAAGCTGGGTGGTGCCGATCCCCGGTCAGCACAATGCCCTGAACGCTCTCGCGGCCATCGCTGTTGCAACGGAAGCCGGCATCGAAGACAGCAAGATACATGATGCCATGGCCGCATTCTCGGGCGTGAAGCGGCGCTTCCAGCTGACGGGCGAGTGGAACGGCGTCACGATTTATGACGACTACGGCCACCATCCGGCGGAAATTTCGGCGGTC
This sequence comes from Hyphomicrobium sp., assembly GCA_043718455.1. Classification (GTDB taxonomy): domain Bacteria; phylum Pseudomonadota; class Alphaproteobacteria; order Rhizobiales; family Hyphomicrobiaceae; genus Hyphomicrobium_B. Next base: position 1,034 of record JAYSVT010000254.1, on the reverse strand, counting down.
CTCGCGGCTGCGCACGCCGGCGCCAAGGGTCGCGTCATCGCCATTGTCGAGCCACATCGCTATACGCGCGTGCGCGACCTTTTCAGTGAGTTTGCAGCCTGCTTCAAGGACGCCGACAGCGTGATCGTGGCGCCGCTCTATACGGCTGGCGAAATCCCGATTGACGGTATCGACAGCAACAGTCTTGCCAAGGGAATTCGCGATACCGGGCATCGCTCGGTCGAAGTAGCGGCCGCGCCCGCCGATCTTGTGCCGGCCATCCAACGGCTCGCGAAGCCCGGCGATACCGTCGTCTGCCTTGGTGCGGGCATGTCGACCGATTGGGCGCATGCACTGCCGGATTGGCTCGCCGTTGCGCAAGACGTTTCGGGGGCGCGAACTGATGTTTGAAGATATCGCCGGCGATCTCAAAGCTCTCATGCCGGACCTTCGCGGCCGCTTGATCGCCAACGCTCCAATGGCTGACATCACTTGGTTTCGCGTCGGCGGCCGGGCACAAGTTTTGTTTTCGCCAGCGGATGAAGCGGATCTCGCCTATTTCCTCCAACGCCTTCCCGATGGCGTGCCAATCAATGTCGTTGGGCTCGGATCGAATCTCTTGGTGCGCGATGGCGGCGTGCCGGGCATTGTCATCCGCTTGGGACGCGGCTTTAGTGAAATCAAAGTTGAGGCGGGCCAGAGGTTGCGCGTCGGCACCGCAGTGCCTGATGTGAAAGTTGCGCGGGCCGCGGCAGAAGCGGGTATCGCGGGATTGGCGTTCTATCGTGGCATTCCAGGATCTATCGGCGGCGCATTGCGGATGAATGCAGGCGCGCACGGGCGCGAAACGAAAGATGTCCTGACGAGCGCGCGAGCCGTCGATCTCGATGGCAGCATCCATATTCTGTTGCTTGCCGATATGGACTTCACCTATCGCCATTGCGGCGTGCAGGAGGGCTGGATCTTCACGGAAGCGACCTATCAAGGCACCCCGGGCGAATCCGCAGATATTCTCAAGGAAATGGAAGAAGTCGCGGACTATCGTGAAAAAAATC
>JAYSVT010000253.1:0-13242 GCA_043718455.1 Hyphomicrobium sp. | reverse complement strand
ACGAAAGACAAACGCGAAAAGAAAGCGATGATCGCCTCCAAGGTCGAGGACATGCTCAACACGGTCGTGCGCCAGATCGCGTTTTATACCTTCGAGCGCAAGGTGCATGAAGCGCGGCGCACGGGCGAGTTGACGGCCGATCAGCTGGCGGCGATTTGGTTAGAGGTCCAGCGCGAGAGCTTAGGTCCGGCGATTGATCTGATGCCCGGCTACGAAGTGTTCTGGACCTACATCCCGCACTTCATCCACTCGCCGTTCTACGTTTACGCGTATGCATTTGGCGATTGCCTGGTGAATTCGCTTTACGGGCTATATGCCGAAGCGCACCCGGGGTTCGTGGCGAAATACTTTGACATGCTGAAAGCGGGCGGTTCGAAACACCACTCGGAATTGTTGGCGCCATTCGGACTTGATGCCCGCGACCCTGCCTTCTGGAACAAAGGCCTCAAGGTGATCGAGGGCATGATCGACGAGTTGGAGGCGATGGGCCGAATTTCTTCCTAAAACACAGTTAATTTCAGTGGGTTGCGCTTTTTCATTCTGTACAACAAATGTTTGACAGCGCACCGCTCCTGTGTTAGACATTTTGTACAACGCGAATTGGGAGGTTCGCCGCGATGAAGCTCGAGATCAAGAAGATCGGTAATTCCACAGGGCTGATTTTGCCTAAGGAATTGCTTGCGCGGCTCGGGCTCGAACAAGGAGATGAAGTGTTCGTGACAGAGACTCCCGATGGTTTTGCCGTCAAGCGCGGCGACGAGGTTTTCGAGCAGGGCATCGAGATCGCCCGCAAAGCCATGAAAACCTACCGCAACACGCTCAAGGAGCTCGCGAAGTGAAGGAACCGGTTTGGCTGACGGCCGAACTGGTGATCGCGATCCATGAAGAGCAACTTCGCGAATTCGGCGGCCCGCCGGGACTTCGTGATCGCGAGATGCTGCAATCGGCACTGGGACGGCCCCAAAACAAGTTTAGCTATGGCGAAAAGGACCTCGCGGCGCTGGCGGCTGCGTATGCGTTCGGCATTGCGCGCAATCATCCGTTTGTTGATGGCAACAAGCGGGCTTCATTACTGTCGATCATTACGTTTCTCGGCCTTAACGGCATTGAGTTTCTGGCCGACGAGGCTGAAGCGGCCGTGATTATTCAAGATCTTGCGGCCGGCAAGATCGACGAAGACGGCCTCACGCGCTGGATGAGAGACAACTGGCCGAAGGTACGAACGACATAGTTCGCTTGCCAGCCGAACCTCGCCCAACGGAAAACAGTTTCGGAAGGAACCGGTAGGTGCGTACACGTGTTGAATGTGACGTCACTCGAGCTGGCCAGAAAAATCCGGAAGTCGTGCCTGCGCGGCCATATATCAGATAGGGACGCAGTGTGCCCCAACCGCGTTGCAGAAATGTCAAGGGGCCTTCAATCGGTAAACGTGCGATTTTGCCGCTTCCCAGGCGACTAGGCCGGGAGTAGAAGCGCCCCACTTTGCTGCAGTGCAGCTTTACAAAAGGCGAGGTGCCTGAATGGCACAAACGCAGTCCGCAGGCCACTCCACAGATCCTGGCGCTGGTGATGGACATATCGACAAAAATTTCTGGGCTTTGGCCCTTGGCTCCATCGGTGTCGTCTTCGGCGACATCGGAACGAGCCCGCTCTACGCGTTCAAGGAAGCGATCCACGCGGCGCACGCGCGCGGCTTGAGCGTCGGCGAGGCGAGCCTTGGCGTCTTGTCCCTCATTCTTTGGGTGCTCATCCTCATCGTCTCGGCGAAGTACGTGATGATCCTGCTGCGCGCCGACAACAAAGGCGAAGGCGGCACATTCGCACTCATGGCGCTCGGACAGTCGGTCGCGAAACGCAGTGCGCCGCTTCTCGGCGCGCTGGGTGTGGCGGGCGCCGCGTTCTTCTATGGCGATGCAGTGATTACACCGGCGATTTCGGTTTTGTCGGCGGTTGAAGGTTTAAAGCTGGTCGTGCCTGGGCTAGGTAAAAACGTTATTCCAATGATCTCTATTCTGGTCATCACCGGCCTCTTTTGGATGCAGGCGCACGGCACGGACCGGATTGCCAAGTTTTTCGGTCCCATCACCGCGCTCTGGTTTCTGGTCCTTGCTATCGGCGGGTTGATGCACATTGCGGACAATCTTCGGGTTTTGAATGCCATCAATCCGTTCTATGGAATTTCATTCGTTTGGCGCCATGGAGTCATCGGCCTGACGATCATGGGCCTGGTATTTCTGGCAGCGACTGGCGCGGAAGCGCTTTACGCAGATCTTGGCCATTTTGGGCGCAGGCCCATTCAAGCTGCTTGGTTCTGGTTCGTGTTTCCGGCGCTCGTCCTCAACTACTTCGGGCAGGGTGCGCTTGTGATGAGCGACGAAACGGCGCTGGAAAATCCTTTCTACCGGCTTTATCCCGATTGGGCATTGATTCCGATGCTGATCCTCGCGACGTTCGCGACGGTCATTGCCAGCCAAGCCGTGATCACAGGTGCGTTCTCGCTGACCCGGCAGGCGATACAGCTCGGGCTGGTGCCGCGCTTTGAGATACGTCATACGTCGGAAAGCATGGCCGGTCAGATTTACATGCCGCGCATCAACTGGATGCTGTGGGGAGCAGTCGTTACCGCTGTCGTTATCTTCCAAAACTCGACTAACCTCGCGGCGGCCTACGGAGTGTCTGTGACTGCAGCGATGGTCATCGATAGTTTGATGGCCTTCTTCGTGGTTTGGAAATGTTGGAAGTGGCCGATGTGGCGAGCGGCAGCTTTGATGATCCCATTCCTGTTGATCGAACAGGTGTTCTTCTCGGCCAACATCCTCAAGCTGTTTGAAGGCGGCTGGGTGCCGATCAGTATCGCGGCCGGTCTCTGCCTCATCATGTACACCTGGGTGCGTGGCACGCGGCTGCTCACCAAAGCAACCAAGCGCGACGAAGCCGATCTCGATTGGCTCGTGCGTAAGCTGGAGGCGAAGCCGCCGCATCGCGTGCCTGGCACCGCCGTGTTCCTGACAGGCAATCCCTATGCCGCCCCGACATCGATGATGCACAACTTGAAGCATAACCGAGTCATGCATGAGCGCAACATTCTGTTGGCGATCCGGACAGAAGAAACGCCGCGCGTGCCTCGCCACGAACGCGTAACTGTCGAACGGGTGTCCGATCATTTCATCCGCATTATCGCGCGCTACGGTTTTATGGAAACGCCGAGCGTGCCTAAAATACTCGAGCATGCCCGGCGTAAGGACTGCAGCATCGAAATGGGATCGACGTCCTTTTTTCTGTCGCGCCGTTCACTTCGCGTGACGAAGAAATCGGAAATGCCGCGCTGGCAGGAACGCTTGTTCATTGCGCTGGCAGGGAGCGCCGAGGACGCGACGACGTATTTCCAGATTCCGACCGACCGCGTCGTTGAAGTTGGAACGCAGGTCGCGGTGTAGAAAATGGGGTCAGACCCCGCACATGAAAATTCGGTTTCTAACAGGATGGTTCTTGTGCGGGGTCTGACCCCGGTCAAAACTTCGCGTCAGCGCCGTAGCGCGAAAAAACTTCCGAAGTGCCGTCCTTCTTCATGAGCAGGACGTTAAAGGGTTCGACCGTGCCGTCTGTTTCCATGCCGGGCGAGCCAACGGGCATTCCGGGAACACTGAGGCCAATGGCGTCGGGTTTTTCGGCCAAGAGGCGTGAGATATCCCCGGCCGGGACGTGGCCCTCGATCATGTAGCCTCCGATTTGGGCCGAATGGCATCCGGCAAATTTCTGGGCGACTCCTGCAGATGATTTTATCTGATTGATCGCGGCGGTCGATGTGTCCTTGACGGAGAGCGTGAAGCCTTTGGCATGCATGTAATCAACCCAGGCTTTGCAGCAACCACACGTCGGGCTTTTCCAGACTTCGCCCGTCTCGCCAGCTATGGCCGCGATGGAATAGAAGGCAAGCGCCAACAGGTTGGACATGACATGGGTCGCGGCGCGCTGCATGTTAGTCTCCGGTTAAATGGCTTAGGTAAATCTATCACAGCCTAGCGGTTGAGCGTGGTTTTTGAAGACGCTCCTCCGTGCCAGTGATGGCGAGGGATGTCCCCGGCGGAACGGGCCCGCCGGGATTATCCAAGCGGCAATCAGCTGTGATGGGCAGAGACTGCGTGCAGGACTTCGCTTGAGAGTTCCGACTTCGCGGAGTGCGAAATATCGCCGAGGCTCAACATGCCGACCATGCGCTTGTTCTTGTCGATAACAGGCAAACGGCGGATTTTCTTGTCCTCCATGATGCGCGTGGCATCGTCCAGGTCTTCGTCTGCGTGACACCACACGATGTTCGGCGTCATCACATCGCGCGCTGTGAGTTTCGATACGTCCTTGCCGTTGCCGATACCCCGGCAAACGATATCGCGATCCGTGACCATGCCGATGAGCTTATCGTTTTCGCCGACAGGTATGGAGCCAATGTCATGCTTCTGCATCAATCGTGCGAGGTCGGGAACTGGTGTCGATGGCGCGACCCATTCGACGCCCTTGTGCATCGCGTCTTTGACTTTCATGAGCCCTACTCCTTGTGCAAGGTTTTGACGCTCCAAGCCCCGAGCGCTGTTCGGTTCCCTCAGTTATCAATGTAAGCTCTTGCATGGCAATTGCGAGGCCAGGGATTGGGGACTGGTGTTATTTCTTCGTGAGCCCGGCGCGGTAAACGTTGATGATGGCGGCCATCTCGCGGCGGATGCCGGGGAAGTAGGGGTCGTGACTGCATCGCTGTAAGGACCAGAGCGGCAGCGTACAGGCGCACGCAAACGGCCGGAGCGGGGATCTCCGGCCGTCTTTGTTTTGATTGTTCGTTTTCTTACAGAATGAAGTCGCTTGCCGACAATGTGACGTTACCCGTCAGGTTGACGACCATCTCGGCTGCCGAGTCGGTGTCGGTGTTGAAGCTGACGACAGTGGTGTTCGTTGATGCAAAGTAGTGCGACTTGATCTGACCCGAGTTTGAAAAGCCATGGTCGCCGATGTAGCTGAACGCTTGGTCGCCAGACCGGTTTGCCCTGGCGTCGATGAAGAACACATCGATTTTATCGACGTTGTGCTGGAAGTCGCTGATCATGTCCGGGGTTGCAGTGAGGCTGTCACCGAGTGCGCGGAAGATAAACTTGTCCGCTCCGGCTCCACCGGTCAGATTGTCCCGGCCAACGCTGCCATCGAGCATGTCGTTGCCAAGGCCGCCGTTCATGGTGTCGTTTCCTGCTCCGCCGTACATCTGATCGTTGCCGGCCTGGCCATACATCAAGTCGTTTCCAGTCTGGCCGTTCATGAAGTCGTTGCCGTCGCCGCCGTTCATGTAGTCGTTGCCGGAGCCGCCATAGAGCCTGTCGTTGCCGAAGCCGCCGATTGTGGAGTCGTTTCCGGCATCGCCCGAGACGAGGTCGTCGCCATAGCCGCCCTGCACAAGATCGTTGCCGTCGCCGCCGAAAACCTGGTCGTTACCATCGCCGCCGTCAAGGAAGTCATAGTTGCCGCCGCCCGACACGTAGTCGTTGCCGCCGCCGCCTTTGAGGTCGTTGGACGCTGAGTCGCCGTAGACCCAGTCGTTGTAGCCGGAGCCGGTCACGTTTTCGAAGCCGACGACCTGGGTTCTCTCACCGGTGATGTTGTTTTGGGCGTAGTTCAAGTCGAGCCGGACGTAGACGCCGGTCTGGTTGGGCACAAAGTTCAGCGTGTCGGTGCCGAGGCCGCCGTAGTAGCCCTGTCCACCGTAATCATAGATCGAATTGGCCGAGTCGAGGCTTGAGACGACCGTGTCGTTGCCAAGGCCTGTGGAAATGACGTCGCTGCCCGACCATCCGCCGTACTGCGAACTGGTGTCGTAGACCCAGTCGTTGCCGCCATCGATGTCGTTGAAGAAGTCGTTGCCGCCGTAGAGGGTGACGACGTCGTCGGCAGAGGTTCCGTAAATCGTGTCGTTCGAGAACGTGTCGCGCCACTGGCCGTTCACGTACTTGAGGTCATGTAAGTAAGCCATTGTCTGTCTCCATGTTTGGAAGATTGAAGGGTGCATTTGATCGCGTGTTCCTCACCCTTAGGCGAACCGGCGCGGCGCCTCAGTTCCCTAGGAGACAGATGCTTGGTGAATTCGAATCCCGCTTTCTCCGCCTTCAAAGGGCGGCCGGAACCGGAGCTCTTAATGATTTGAAAACCGGCGTCGGCACTACCTACCGGTCAGCCGCGCGCGGTTAACATTGATGATGGCGATCATCTCGCGGCGGATACCGGGGGAATAGTTCACATACTGCACCACCGGCCAGGCGAGATAAGTGTTCACACCTTTGACGTTGGCGAGACCGGGCGACGCACTGACTGCTACGCCGTCTTTGAACGTGACGTTGGGTGCGAAGGTGCCGGTCACGTCAAAAGTACTGTCCCTGGTTTGAATGGTGCAGACGACGGGCTGGGGCGGGGCGTTGAACATATGGTTTGCTTCGGTTAGGGCCGGTTGGACTAGGTCGCGGCTGATCCGGACTGTGACACGGCAGGATGCGTTCTGGAGCCGTTCGCGGGTCAGACGGCGCATGTCGGCGCGCTCCTGGTCCGTCAATAACACCGTGTATTCACAGGAAATTTCAGGCGTGGTTTGGCGTACGCTGTCGAGGCAGGCGCGTAGGCCGCCGCCGGTAGAAGGCTGTCCGGCACTGGCAGGGGTGCCCAAAAACGCTGCGGCCAAGGCTAAGAGGACCCCTGTCACAACAGGGCCTGGCAGGCTTTTCCTTGGACAAGGGGACCAAGCTAGCCGATTGCCGGACAAAGACATTTGCGCTCCCTGCGAAACATTGTCATGGTTCCTAAGATGTTTCGATCCTGGCTTGATGAAGCCTGAGCATTGCGTTACCAAAACGGCCGAATAGGCTCTCAAATAGGGGGAGAAAAAACGTGGGTGTGAATACTTCGGGCGGTCATCCCGCCATGGACTACTCGGAACACAACAAGACGTACGCGGGATTTATTCGAATTACGAAAGTCGCGATCGTGCTTCTGGTTTTGCTGCTCGCCGGTATGAAAATTTTCTTGGTTTGAGGGTTCTCTAGGGGAGACTCTGGGATTTCTAACTCGATCCAGGGCAGGCTCTTTCTTGGGCCTGCCTCTTTCTTTTGAGGCCAATGTCGGCCACATCAACGCAATCGGAAGAGACCATGGTCACGATAGCTGTCACGCGCGAAGCGGCAGATGAACCACGCGTCGCTATTTCGCCGGATACGGTCAAGAAATTTGTGGCGGCCGGTGCCGCCGTCCGCGTTGAGGCGGGTGCTGGGTTGAGGTCGCGATTTTCAGACGACGCGCTGAAAGCGGCGGGCGCGGAAATTGTATCGCACGCGGACGCACTCAATGGCTCAGACGTGCTTTTAAAAGTGCGCCGCCCAACGGCTGATGAAATCAAAGCATTGAAACCGGGCGCGATTGTAGCGGCCATGATCGACCCCTATGGCGATAGCGCGGCACTTGAAGCGCTGGCAGCGTCAGGCGCCACGATCTTTTCCATGGAATTCATGCCGCGAACCACGCGTGCGCAATCGATGGACGTGCTGTCCAGCCAAGCGAACCTCGCGGGCTACAAGGCTGTCGTCGATGCGGCCGCCATGTTTGGTCAAGCGTTGCCGATGATGATGACGCCGGCGGGAACGGTGCCCGCGGCAAAAGCCTTCATCATGGGCGTCGGCGTTGCCGGTCTCCAGGCGATTGCAACAGCGCGGCGCATGGGCGCGCAAGTGACAGCGACCGACGTACGCCCGGCGACCAAAGAGCAAGTCATGTCTCTCGGCGCTAAGTTCGTTGCGGTCGAGGACGAAGAATTTAAGCAGGCCCAGACGGCGGCTGGATACGCCAAGCCCATGAGCGCCGAGTATCAGACGAAACAAGCCGAGCTCGTCGCCAATCACATCAAGTTGCAGGATATCGTCATCACAACGGCATTGATCCCGGGACGGCCCGCGCCCAAGCTCATCAGCAAGGCAATGATCGAGAGCATGAAGCCGGGCGCGGTGATTGTAGATCTCGCGGCCGAGCGCGGCGGCAACACGGATCTGACCGAAGCCGGCAAGACAATTGAAACGCCGAACGGCGTGAAGATCGCAGGGCCGCTTAATCTTGCGGGCTCGGTCGCTGTCAACGCTTCGAGCTTGTACGCTAAGAACCTTCTCGCCTTCCTCGACATCATGATCGACAGACAAGAAAAGAAGCTCGCGATCAATTGGGACGATGACATCATCAAAGGCACACTCGTCGCCAAGGATGGCAAAATCGTTCATCCGAATCTTGTCAACAAAGCCTCGTGAGGGACAACCGATGCGCCAGCTTGCAAAGATTCTGACTTCGTTGGCTCTTCTTGTAGCATTGCCAGCCGTTGCCTTCGCGGCCGGCGGGATTGGCGGCGAGCAGGTCAGCCCCTTCGTTTATGAGTTGATGGTGTTCGCGATCGCGATCTTCGTCGGCTACTACGTTGTGTGGTCGGTGACGCCCGCATTGCATACGCCTTTGATGAGTGTGACGAACGCCATTTCGTCAGTCATTGTTGTCGGCGCGCTGCTTGCCGTCGGCGTGGCGTTGACGGCATCCGACAGCGTGCTTGCCAAGGTGTTCGGCTTCCTCGCGCTTATTATGGCCTCGATCAATATCTTCGGCGGCTTCCTGGTCACCAACCGGATGCTGTCGATGTACAAGAAAAAAGATGCTCCGGTGAAAAAGTAAGGCACGGGGTCAGACCCCTTGCACCAGCTCATGTGATCGAACTCGAAAGTCAGTGGCAAGGGGTCTGACCCCGTTTCACAGGAATTTTCCCCATGTCCGCAAACGCCGCCGCACTCCTTTACCTCGTCTCGGGTGTGTTGTTCATCCTCGCGCTTCGCGGGCTATCGAGCCCGGCAACGTCGCGGCAGGGAAACCTGTTCGGCATGATCGGCATGGCTATCGCGGTTGTGACGACGCTGGGCCTCGCGCAACCTACGTTCTGGTCCTGGATCCTGATCTTGGCTGGCCTGGGCATCGGCGGCTATATAGGCGCGAAGACAGCGCGCGAAATTCCGATGACTATGATGCCGGAACTTGTCGCGGCGTTTCATTCGCTCGTCGGTATGGCGGCCGTTTTCGTTGCGGCCAGCGCACTCGCAGCGCCTGCCGCGTTCGGTATTCTCGCCGATCCCGCCACCCCAAGTGCCGGAATCAAAGGCGCGAGCCTGTTTGAGATGGCGCTCGGCGCCGCCATTGGCGCGATCACGTTTACGGGGTCCGTCATCGCCTTCGCCAAGCTGTCGGGCCGGATGTCGGGCAAGCCAATTCTGCTGCCGATGCGCCATGCGATCAACTTGGCGCTGGGATTATTCCTGCTGCTGCTCATCTATTGGTTCAGCACGTCGGGCGGTTCGGCGGCGTTGTTTACGCTCATCGTGCTCGCGTCGCTGGCCTTTGGGGTGCTGCTGATCATCCCCATCGGCGGCGCCGACATGCCCGTGGTCGTGTCGATGCTGAACTCTTATTCGGGCTGGGCGGCGGCTGGCATCGGCTTCACGCTTGGCAATGTTGCGTTGATCATCACAGGTGCGCTCGTCGGCTCATCGGGCGCTATTCTTTCCTATATCATGTGCAAAGCCATGAACCGGCAATTCCTCTCCGTCATCGCGGGCGGCTTTGGCGGCGAAACTGCGGGACCGGGTGCTGCGGGCGGTGAACAAAAGCCAGTTAAGCTCGGCTCGGCCGAAGACGCGGCGTATGTCATGAAAAACGCCAGCAAAGTCATCATTGTGCCAGGCTATGGCATGGCCGTGGCGCAAGCTCAGCACGCGTTGCGCGAGATGGCGGAGACGCTCAAGAAGGCCGGCGTCGAAGTAAAGTACGCCATCCACCCGGTGGCCGGCCGCATGCCGGGACACATGAACGTGCTGCTGGCAGAAGCCAACGTGCCTTACGACGAAGTGTTTGAACTCGAAGACATCAACAGCGAGTTTGCCCAGGCAGACGCCGTCTATGTCATCGGCGCCAACGACGTCGTCAATCCGGCCGCCGAAGACGACAAGACCTCGCCGATCTACGGCATGCCGGTTTTGCAGGTGTGGAAAGCGGCGAACGTGTTCTTCAATAAGCGGTCGCTTGCGTCAGGGTATGCCGGTATCGACAATCCGGTATTCTATCGCGACAACACAGTCATGGTTTTGGGCGACGCTAAGAAGATGACCGAAGAAATCGCCAAGGCGCTGGCGCATTAGGCTGGCGGATTAAAATCCAAGCGTGTGAGAGAACTTTGCACTATTTTTTAAGTCGTTTGGCGCCGTCCAAAGCCTGCTGCGCGCTGCGGGCCAGAATGTGCCGGCTGAGTTGTGCGTGTTGCAACTGAACGCCTGCTTGCACCTCGCCTCAAACATCGGACGCGCATTCTTCGCGCGCACTTCTGTGGATTGACGTCATCCCCGCGAAGGCGGGGACCCGTCCAGGCTTCAGTTGCATTCCTGTCCGCAAAATGAATTGTCTTCGCGTTTTAATTCCGAACCACTGTCCAGCGTTTTCTGTTCTTCGCGCATCAGATGCAGCACGAGCATGGGGCCGCAATCTTCAACGCAGTGCGGACGCTTGCGTGGGTCCCGTCCGTGTTTCCACTCGCGCATACGCGAGCGGCGACGGGATGACGTCGCGGAGAGAGTGTTGCCAGAACTTCGAAGTATCGTAGGTCGCGGGTGAGCCCACTTGCGAAGCCCGACGATGCGTACTCAAGTTGTCGGGCTTCTCAAGAGGGTTTAGCCCGGCGTACGCGCTCAACCTTTCCACTTTGTCATTGGTGCACGCGAGCGCGATCCCCTAGCTTTGCCTTGGGGGACGGAGAACGCGTCATGATTTTAAACAGTCTCGCCCGCACACCGGCCTTGGCGCGCATTATGCTCAGTGCGTGGCTCGCGATTATGGTTGTGGCCGCCCCGCTGCCACTGCGCGCTGAACAGTCAACGCAAACAGAACAAGCCACTACAGGACCGTTCGACGAAGTGTGGCGGCTGGTGCGCGACAGATTCTATGACTCGAAATTGCACGGCCTTGATTGGCAGGCCATCGGCGATACATACCGTCCTCGTTATGCGGCGGCGGCGTCGCCAACTGAGCGCTCGGCGGTCGTCAACGCCATGCTTAGCGAACTGAAAGCTTCACACACGCGCCATTACATCAACGATGATCCGGGCTATTACCAGCTCGCTGAGATTTTTTCCTATCCTCTGCGCGCCGAGATCCCAAAGCATTTCCCTAGCACCAAGGTGATCTATCCGGGTATCGGCATTTTTACGAAGCCGATTGAGGGTAAGACATTCGTTTACGGCGTCATGGCCGGTCTTCCAGGTGACAAGGCGGGGCTGCTTACCGGCGACGAAATCATTTCTGCCGATGGCAAGCCGTTCGCGCCGGTCAACTCATTTCAAGGCAAAACCGGCAATCCAGTTTCCCTCGAAATCCGGCGCGAGGCGAATGGCGAAACACGCCGCATTGTCGTCGTGCCCGAAACCATAGAGCCGGGGGAGGCGTTCAAGTCGTCGTTGCGCGACAGTGCCCGCATCATCGAACGGGGCGGCAAGAAGTTCGGCTACATTCGGTTCTGGTCCTACGCGGGCAGCCGGTATCAGGACGTGCTCGAAGAGGAACTGAGGTCCGGCAAACTCAAGGAGGCGGACGCGCTGATCTGGGATTTGCGCGGCGGATGGGGCGGCGCCCGACCCAACTACCTCGACATCTTCGTGCCCCAAGCTATCACGATGACCATGATCGAACGCAACGGCAGCGCCGAAGCCGTCAACTTCCGATGGCGCAAACCGGTAGCGCTTCTGATCGACAATGGATCGCGCAGCGGCAAGGAGGTCCTTGCCCATGGTTTTAAAGAGTTGAAACTTGGGCCTGTCATCGGCGAACGGACGGCCGGTGCCGTTCTGGCGGCAACTGCGTTCATGCTGTCAGACGGCAGCTTGCTCGTGCTTGCGGTGAACGACGTCAGTGTCAACGGCACGCGCCTCGAAGGCGCAGGCGTGACGCCCACGATCGAGCAGCCGTTCGATATCCGCTATGCGGGCGGCAAAGACCCGCAGATCGAAAGGGCTTTGGAGGAGTTGTCCAAAGACCCGAAGGCGGGCGAAAAGCCCGATGTTTCGGCCCCCTAAGCGGGGTAAGGGCCAAGTAGTTGCCCGCAAGTGACAGAAATCCGCCAAGGGCCTCTGCTATGCTCCATAGGGTCAAATGGAGTGTGCCGTGCTGCAGTCGAATACGCCCCTATCAATCGAAACTGATCTCGCGACGCTGGAAGCACTGGCACAAACGCCAGCACTGAGCGCTACAGAACTCGTCAAGGCCCTGCAAGCCATCTATCAGAAAGCCGCGAACGCGGATTTCTCAGATTATGACGTGAAAGCGATAGCGAAGTCCGCGCCGCAAATTATGTACCGGTTGTTCGATATACGCATTGCTTTGCGCAACCGCATGAGCGAGTTCGAACAGCGCGGACTCATGACGGCTGACGTGCAGCAGGCGTTACGAGATTGCTTTCGCATTCTGCGGTATGTAACCGACATGGTGGGAGAAGTCAGAACCGGCAACGCACGCTATTCGGAGGACGCGCTGGCGCTCCCGGCGTTTCGCGGGGACGATTACAACACGCTCGTCAACTACGCGTTCTACAAAGGACCTGATCTTCCCTTCAAGTCGGGCGACGTCATGTTGATGCGGGGGCAAGCACACAACAGCGCGGCGATCGCCCGCATTGGCGACGTCGACAGCCAGTTCAGCCATCTTGCCATGATCTACATCGATGACAAGGGCCAGCACTTCGTTGTTGAAAGCCTGATCGAGGACGGCGCCATCGTCAACACGCTCGGGCACTCCTTGGCGCACGGAAGTGCCCGCGCTGTCCTTTACCGGCACAAGGACCCCGTGCTTGCCGCGCGCGCCGCCAAGATGATCCACGATCACGTGGCGCCCACGCGCAAAACATTCGCGCGGCGTATCCTCTACGACTTTTCGATGCGGCTTGATGATCGGCGGCGCTTGTTTTGCGCCAAGGTGGTACGGCTTGCGTTTCAGATGGCGAGCGACGGGCGCACAAACCTGCCGCGCTATCCGACCAAGCTTGCCATGAAGAACCGCGACTTTCTCAACCGCATCGGCGTCACGGCGACGCAAACCTTCGCGCCGGCCGACATCGATTTGGAGACGTCGTTCGATCTCGTGTGCGAATGGCAGGATTATCGC
>JAYSVT010000252.1:0-13301 GCA_043718455.1 Hyphomicrobium sp. | reverse complement strand
AGCCGACAAGACAACCGCTATGTGTTGCCCGTACGTCTTGGACGACCGCCGTATATCGACGGCAACGTCGAGAATAGATCCCCTCGTACAGCGGATGAGTTTATCCTGGGCCTTGGGCGGCGTTTGAAAATGCAAACCGCGCACTGTCCCTTTGGTTCGCGAAAGCGCATGATTGTCCTGCACGAACCGCAGATCGAAGCCAGCGGCCGAAAGCGTCTGTTCGTTCCATGTTTCCGAGAAGAAGCCCCTCTCGTCGCGGAAATTCTTCGGTGTGATCAACACCACGTCCGGAATGGCCAAACGTTCAATTTTCATGCGAGCCCGTCCCTCTCGTATCCCGCAGTTGACTCCGACGTCAGCGCGGCGGCTCGCCGGGCCTCAGCGGCAGTACACGTCCCGACATTTGCGGGGATGTCTGGGTCCCCTTTTCATTGGCTGGTTGCGCAACCGCCGGACTGGCCGTCACTGGCTCAGGCCCCGCCGCATCAGTCGCCGCTGGCACAGTATTCCCTGCGGCTTCATTTCTATTGTGGAAACGGCGCCAGCTCACCGGAATGAATGCCAGATATGTGATCGTCGACATTGCCAGCGTTTCATAAGGATAGGTCAACAGCATTGCGACGTAGCCAATCGCCAGTATGAAAATCGGCAAAACCCATTCACGCCCGACCCGCTCGCCGAGCAATTTGCCGGAGTAGGTTGGGATCGTTGACACCATCATGAAGGCAATGAAGAGCGTATAGACCAGGACGAGCTTAAGTGCCCAGGCAGACTTTAGCCAATCAAGCCCAAGGTGATGAAGATAGACGGGTAACAGCACCACAATCGCTGCAGCGGGCGTTGGCATACCGACAAAGAAATTTGATTGCCATTTCGGCTTGTCATCATCGATCGCGGCATTAAATCTTGCGAGCCGCAAAGCCGACGCAAGCGAGAAAATCATAACGCAGATCCAACCTGCACTTTTGAGATCACCCAGTCCCCAGTTGAAGATCAAAAACGCCGGCGCAACGCCGAAATTCACAAAGTCTGCCAAACTATCGAGCTCCGCCCCGAACCGGGACGATGCTTTGAGAAGCCGTGCGACGCGCCCATCAATGCCATCAAGGGCTGCCGCGAACACAATAGCTGCCAGCGCCAGATCGTATCGGCCCTCGATGCCCATGCGAATTGACGTCAAGCCCGCGCAAAGCCCGAGCAGCGTGAAGAAATTGGGGACCAGCATGCGCACGGGAACCCGTGCATGCCGGAACAACGGCCTGCGTCTGCGCCGTTTTGTTTCTTCTTCAAGAGTTGGCAGGACGGGATCCACGTCACCCTCCATCAATCAATTGAATGGCCTCAATCACGCCCGCAACGTCTCGCGCTCCGGCTCGTCCGACTTCAAATCAGCAAACACGGTCTCTCCGCCAACAGCACGCTGACCGACACTCACAATTGCATTGCGGCCGGGCGGAAGAAAGACATCGACGCGCGACCCGAAGCGGATCAGGCCGAACCTTTGGCCCGCCGCGAGCGCTTCACCCTCACGCGAAAAAGTTACGATACGGCGCGCCACGAGCCCCGCGATTTGCACAACGCCGATTCCTGCGCCGCCTGGCGTCTCAATCACGAGCGCACGGCGTTCATTTTCTTCGCTCGCCTTGTCGAGAGCGGCGTTCAGAAAAGCTCCTGGAATATAGACCGAGCGCACGATTCGCCCCGTCACGGGTGCGCGATTGATGTGCACATCGAACACCGAAAGAAATGTCGAAATGCGTAAGCGCTCTTCCGGACCGAGCCCGAGTTCCGGCGGCGGGCGCACTTTATCGATGGAGGAAATTCGTCCATCTGCCGCAGATACGACGAGCCCGTCGCGCACTGGCGTTACGCGCGCAGGATCACGGAAGAAATAAACGACCCACGCTGTCAGCACCGCCAACAGCCAGCCAATCGGCGGCCACAGCATGAAGAAGAGAAGCGTCAACACAGCGCCGATGGCGACAAACTTGTGCCCATCGGCATGCACAGGCGCGAGTGAATCAAAAATCGTTTCGAGAATGCCGTGGCGTTCCGACACAGTGGGCCTCCGAATTCCAATAATGTTAGCGGGCTAGGGTTGCTTGGCCTCGTCTTCGAAGGGGACAGCAACGAACCTCAGATCACCTTTGCCGTCTTCGACGCGCAAAAGCACGGCTTTCCTGCCGCTGTTTTTGACTTTCTCCACGCTTTTAGCCACATCTTCGGGTTTTAAGACGCTGTCCTGGCCCGCTTCAACGATGACATCGCCAGCCTTGATGCCCTTTTGTGCCGCTGCACTGCCAGGATCCACGTCTTCTACGAGGACGCCGGTGATCTTCTGATCGAGACCGTATTTCTTGCGCGCGTCGTCCGTCAACTCAGCATGCTTCAGTCCAATCACGGGCGCGACCACTGGGCTTTCGCCTTGTGGCTTCTCTTCGGGCTTAGCTCCCGGCTTCTCGTCGGTACCCTCATCTTCTTCTAGGAGACCGACTGCAATCTGCACGGTCTTCTTTGTTCCCTTACGCAAAACCTCGACATCCACGGCTTTGCCAATCGGCGTCTGCGCCACAATTTTCGGCAGGCCGCGCATCGTCGTCACGTCTTTGCCGTCAAACTTCAGGATAACGTCACCCGATTCCAGCCCGCCCTTGGCGGCCGGGCTCTCAGGGGTCACGGCCGAAACGAGGGCGCCCGTGTTTTCCGGCACGCCGAGTGTCTCCGCGATGTCTTCCGTCACAGTTTGAATTTTGACGCCGAGCCAGCCGCGCCGGGTTTCGCCGAACTGCTTAAGCTGATCGATAACCGCTACGACGGTGTCGGACGGAACTGCAAAGCCTATGCCGATCGAACCGCCGGTCGGCGAGATGATTGCCGTATTCACACCGATTACGTCGCCATTCATATTGAACAGTGGCCCACCGGAGTTGCCCTTGTTGATCGCCGCATCCGTCTGCAGGTAATCGTCGTAGGGGCCGGAATTGATGTCTCGGCTTTTCGCCGAAATAATCCCGACAGTTACCGAGCCGCCAAGCCCGAACGGATTGCCGATAGCCATCACCCAATCGCCAACTTCAAGGTTTGCGGAGGAACCGAACTTCACATCGGCAAGCGGCTTTTTCGGCGAGACTTTGAGCAGCGCCAGGTCCGCCTTGGCATCCTTGCCGATGACTTTGTCGACCTTCAGCTTCGAACCGTCGTGGAAATTGATGATGATCTCGTCCGCGCCGTCGATGACGTGGTTGTTGGTGACAACAAGGCCTTCCTTGCCGTCAATGACAAAGCCCGATCCGAGTGAAGAAACCTTGCGGTCCATGCGCGGGCCGCCGCCGCGCTTGTTGAAAAAGTCATCGAAAAATTCTTCGAACGGCGAGCCTTTGGGAACCTTCGGTAGCGGCACGCCTTGCGGACCCTTCACCGTTTGCGTGGTTGAAATGTTGACCACGGCATCGGAGAGTTTTTTTGCCAATGGTGCGACTGATGTTGGCCCATTCTGGGCGTTGGCGGGCGCCCCTGCGAGACCTGCGATCAGAAGACAAGCGCTCACCACAAACGGCAGCCGGACGACGAAGCTCATGCACGCACTCCTATCTTAAATCCAGCATCCCGATCTGGCGCCCAAGCGGGAAAGTTTATAGGACGATTAGGCCTCCGCGCCTAAAACCGTCAATCGGAAAAAACCTCTCAAGGCTCGCCAACCAGTAGCACCGGCAATGCCCTCAGCACCATTCGCCTCCAGCACAACCCTCTCATCCCCGAGTCAACCACACGAGCAGCAGGCCAATCGCTACCAAGCCCCACGCGGCCGCTTGAAGCTGTTGGCCTTGTAGATTTGCCATTTCGCGCACAATGCGCCGGGCCAAATCTGGCGCCAGCGCCCACAACATCCCCTCGAGAACGATGGCGATACCAAGGCCCGCGATAAGGTCAGTCATCTCCCAGCAGGCGCCGCGCCTGCTGCGGGGGCAGGCGCACCCCTGCGGCCCATCGGATCCTCGAAATAGCGGAAGAATTCGCTATCGGGCGACAGCAGCATACGCGTGTCACCCGGTTTGATGGCTTCCTTGTAGGCCTGCATGGAGCGATAAAAACGGAAGAAGTCCTGATCCTTGCCGAAGGCCTCGGCGAAGATGCGGTTGCGTTCGCCTTCGCCTTCGCCCCGGATCTGGTCAGACTTACGCGTCGCGTCCGCCTTGATCACCGTGACTTCGCGTTCCGCGTTGGCGCTGATGCGGTTCTTCTCGGCTTCGCCCTGGGCGCGAAGTTCTGTCGCTTCACGCACGCGATCGGCTTTCATGCGGTCAAACACCTTGACGAGGTTCTCTTGCGGCAGGTCTGCCCGCTTGATACGCACGTCAACAACTTCGAGGCCGTAGTCCCGGCCTTCTTTGTTCACGCGCGCCGCAATCTCCTTCATTAAGCTTTCGCGCTTGTCTTTGACGATGTCCTGCAGGGTTGCCTTGCCGAGAAGGCTGCGAATTTCAGAATCGATCAGCGGCCCAACCACTACACGCACGCGTTCTTCCGAGCGGACATTTTGATAAAACTTGAGGGGATCCGTGATGCGGTAACGCGCATAGGCATCGACGATCAAGCGTTGCTGATCCGACGCCGACAATTCCTGCTCGCTCGCATCGAGGTCGAGGATGCGCTTATCGAAAATATCGACGGTATCGACGAACGGTAACTTCCAGTTCAAGCCCGGAGAGGTGATGACTTGTTGTGGTTTGCCGAAGCGCAATACCAGTGCTTGCTCGTTCTGATGCACAATGAAGGCGGACGAATAAAGACCCAGCGCGCAGACGCCGAGCAGAATGCCCATGAAGGCTAGAAACGCGCGCATTATGGCTGTCCTCCGTCCGTCTTCTTTCTCTGCAGCTGATCGAGAGGCAAGAATGGGACAACGCCCTGCCCGCCCTTGCTGTCGAGGATGATCTTGTCCGTGCCGGTCAACACTTTTTCCTGCATTTCGAGGAACAACCGGTCTCGTGTAACTTCGGGTGCCTTCTTGTATTCCTCATAGACCGCGAGAAAGCGCGACGCCTGACCGGTCGCTTCGGCGATCGTCTGTTCGCGGAACCCTTCGGCACCCGCCAGAATGCGGTCGGCTTCACCTTTGGCTTGCGGCACGATCTGGTCTGCGTACGTTTGTGCTTCCTTGATGAAGCGTTCTTTGTCCTGACCGGCGGCAGCAACGTCTCGGAACGACGCGATGACTTGCGCTGGCGGATCGACTTCCTTCAGCTGAACCTGATCGATCTTGATTCCTGACTTGTAGGAGTTCAGAATCGACTGCATCAGCTTCTGCACATCCTCTTGTGCTTTTTGCCGTCCGCCGGTCAGCAGCGGCTGCAGGTTGGACTGGCCGACGACTTCGCGCATAGCGCTTTCGGCAACTTCGCGAACGGTCGTCTCGGGCTGAGCGATATTGAAAAGGTATTGCTCTACGCCGGTCTGGCCGGTATCGGGGTCCACTTCCGTATTGATGCGCCAGTAAACGACAAAGCGCACGTCAATGACGCTGCCGTCGCCGGTTAGCATCAAACCGCTATCGGGGCCGCCGGGTGTCGTGGAGCGTGGTCCACCGCGACCCGCGCCAACTTCAATCGTCCGCTGCTGCGTGACCTTCGGCAAGCGCACTTCTTCGATTGGATAGGGAAGGCGGAAATGCAATCCCGACCCTTCCCAGCGATCAAACTTGCCAAAGCGCAAAACAATGCCCTGCTCGTCCGGGTTCACCCGGAAAAAGAAGCCGTAGTAGGCAATGCTCGCAAGCAGCAACATGCCAAGCAGGAACATAAACGATCGCGGCACGCCGTCGCCGGATCCACCACCGCCGCCCGGACCACCACCGCCGCCACGAATAACCTTCTTCACGCGGTCTTGCCCGCGGCGCAAAATTTCGTCGAGGTCGGGCGGTTGATTGCCGCCGCCACCGCCGCCACCCTGGCCCCAGGGCCCGCCACCGTTTCCGCCGCCGCCTTTGCGGCCGCCGCCACCTTGATTGCTCCAGGGCATTTTGTTTATCGCCTCGTGTTCGTTGATTGTGTTGGTTGATTGACTTTATTGTCGACTATGCCGCTGAGCTGCCGGACCATATTCCGCGCGCGGCTTCGATTGCTAGCGAACCGTACCTTCCCGCACTCGTTCTTCGAAATTCCATATATCCATCGCTCGCTTATAGGCCAGGGGTCGGAGCGGCGCAAATCGGACCGCAGTGGGCGTCCCTCATACCTGCGCTCAAGGCAAATGGGGTTCGGAAAGACCCAAACAAGAGGGCATCCCCGGCCGGTTAAATTAACCTTGCCCGCTCTCGTTTCGCTCAAGAACAATAAGCGTTGAGGGATGCGCGTCGCGTTCGCCCTGGGGCAGCGCCTCACGAGAGACCTCGCGCCAGTCTTCAGAGGGGAGTTCGGGGAAGTGCCGGTCGCCATCCGGGCTTGCATGCACGCGTGTGAGGTAAATCCTATCTGCGGCGGGCAGTGCGACCTTGTAGATATCGGCCCCACCGATCACCATAATCTCGTCGGCCCCGCGCGTCCGCGCCATCACCCGCGCCAATGTCAGGGCGTCCGCCACGCTATCAGCGACGGACACCCCCGGCGCCACAAAATTGGGATCGCGTGTCACGACAATGTTGTCGCGCCCATCCAGCGGCTTGCCGATCGATTGAAACGTCCGCCGCCCCATGATGATGGGTTTGCCCATCGTGAGACGCCGGAATGTTTTGAGATCCGACGACAGCCGCCACGGCAGCCCGCCATCTTTTCCGATGACGCCATTTTCAGCGACGGCGACGATGAGGGAGAGCATGACCATTCCCACAGTGTTTCCAACCCCCTTTGGTCAGGTTTGATGCGACCCGCCGGGAAAATTCCTATGCCCCGAAATCCATATACGTGTAACAATTAGAAACAAGCTGTTATGTAATGAAATTAGAGGCGCTAACTGAGCAATTGTCTGTGCCGCCAATTCCAACTACAAAGCCGGATCTAGAGGCGAAGACTGACCGGGGTGGGGAACGTATGGCAATCTTACTAACACGCTTGGCAATTTTGTTCCTTGCAGCCAGCGTCAGCACCGGTTGCTCCGTCTACATGGCGGCCAATCAGCCGGCTGCAAAGAACCTCGCACTATTAAAGCCAGGCACGCCCCGGAGCAACTTGATCGCAGAGTTCGGCCCGCCCATTTCATCGGAAACTAAGAATGGCGCTCGCCACGACATTTTCAAGTTTACGCAGGGATACACTACCGAAGCCAAGGTTGGCCGGGCGCTTGTTCACGGCGCGGCCGACGTCGCCACACTGGGACTTTGGGAAGTTGTGGGCACACCTGTCGAAGGTCATTTCAACGGTGACGAGATCAGCGCTGAAGTATCGTACGATGCTCAAGACCGGATCGCACAGGTGACCCCAATCACTGGCGCCGACCATGTCAACCAGAGCCTAGCAGAAGCGGCCAATCCTAAGCCCACCGAAACATCCAGCACCTCTACACCGCTACCGGGGCACTAATATGCGGGTGGGGCTCATACCCCTCCAGCCGGAAATCCTCATATTTGAAGTCAAAAATCGATGAAACACCCGGATCGATGCGCATCACCGGCAACGGCCTTGGCTCCCTCAACAGCTGCAAATCCGCCTGCTCCTGGTGGTTCAGATAGAGGTGCGCGTCGCCAAAGGTGTGGACAAAATCGCCCGGTTTCAGCCCCGTCACCTGCGCCATCATCATCGTCAGCAGCGCATAGCTCGCGATATTGAACGGCACGCCGAGGAAAATATCGGCTGAGCGCTGATAAAGCTGGCACGAGAGTTTGCCGTCCGCGACATAGAATTGAAAGAGACAATGACAGGGCGCCAGCGCCATTTTCGGAATGTCGGCCGGGTTCCAGGCTGAAATGATCAAGCGGCGTGAATCCGGATTGCGCTTTATCTCAGCAACCAAATCCGAAATCTGATCGATCGTGCGCCCATCAGGCGCCGCCCAGCTGCGCCACTGTTTGCCATAGACAGGCCCGAGATCGCCCTTCGCATCCGCCCATTCATCCCAGATGCGAACGCCATGTTCTTTGAGATAGCCGACGTTCGTATCCCCCGCCAGAAACCAGATGAGCTCGTGAACGATCGACTTCAAGTGCAGCTTCTTGGTCGTGACCAGCGGGAAGCCTTGCGAAAGATCAAAGCGCAACTGAGCCCCGAAAACGCTGAGCGTCCCGGTGCCGGTGCGGTCGGTCTTTTGCGTACCCTCGGCGCGCACGCGGCGCAGAAGATCGAGATATTGCTCCATGTGCCTGTTCTAGCCCGATTCCTTGGCCTTCACACCCCTTCTCACGCTTAAATGCGGCTCACCCTGCACCAAGTCCTGGCCCGGTAAAATTGGCCAATGCCACCACAATCGTACCGTTGTAGAGGGCATGGCAGACCATGGGAGGGACCAAACTTCCTGTCCGCTCCCGAAGCCAGCCAAGATAAAGCCCAATGAGGAAAATCGCGATAAGCCCGTAAAACGAGTACTGCATATGCAGTGCCGACCAGAGCCCGGACGTCATTATAAGAGTGCCGGCGAGACCGAGCCGCGTATCTCTTAATACGCCATACAATAAGCCGCGAAACAGCAGCTCTTCGGCAATCGGCGCACCAACCCCCGCCCCAATCAACAGCCCCCACCACAGCCGCGTCTGCGCCATTTCCGCGAACGGTTTGACATCTCCGACAAACGCTTGCCTATCGAAGTAATACGCAATCGAGCCGAACGTCAGCATAATCAGAAAAAGCGCAATCGTGCTCGCCCCAATGATCCAAAGCGCACGCCTTGGCCATCCCAATGGCAACACAGTCTGCGGCGGCCGCGCGAAATACGGCGCAACAGCAAGTGTCAACACAATCGACGTGATTTGAAAGCCAACCAGAAATACGGAAAGCTGCGCGGCGTTCAAAGCTTCGGTGGCGCCGGCCGGCCGGGCGCCGGGCTGATCCGCACCAACCCAAACTTCGAATGCGCGCGCGGTTAAAGTCCCGCCACCAGCGCCAATCGCCAGAATAACGAGAACGGCGAGGACCACCCCAACTGCATCTTGCCAGGACCGGAGCGCCCCTCGCGGTAGGCCTGTATCCGCTATGGGTGGTTGGCCATCATCGAACTCAGTCATGAACTCTTTTACCCGCCTCGTGACGCTTTGCCGCTTACTTGAGACCCTCAATGAGCCTTTCACAACACACTAAAACCCGCAGCGGACGTAAGAAGCCTTTTTTTTGGTCGAAGTGAGCCTTATATTGAAAATGCCGGATTCGTCCGGCTATGGCGATAAACGCGGTCGTAATAAGCCATTCGGACCCGGGGGCGGTACCCGGCGCCTCCACCAAATTCGAGGTGTTAGGTTGATGGGGAATAGGTTCTAGGGAAGCGGAAATCGCACTTCTCCCTATCACCTAAAACCTAGAACCTAACCCCTCCCTATGGGGGCGAACTAGGATCGACGAGGGTGTAAAGGACTTAGCTTTTTCCCGGCATGATACCGCCGTTATCGGGTCATTCAGAGTAGTTGCAAATGACAACTATGCTGAGGTTGCTCTCGCTGCGTAATGCGGCGCGAATAACCTGAACCTAAAGTCCTTGCTCCTAGCCGGGTAAGGCGCGGTCCGGAGGGCACCGGGCAACAGAAGCCCTCCACTTCACTTCTCAGGGAGTTTATGCTTTCTGACACGAGGCGATGACGAAACGCAGACGATGGCGACTTGGTGATGGCGACGGGGCCTATGATCGATTACGACGCACTTCAGCAAGACGCACTTCGCGGCATCGTGCGCGCGGCCCTCCAGCAGATCGCCAAGACCGGCCTTCCGGGTGAGCATCATTTCTACATTTCATTTTTGACTCATGGGCCTGGCGTCGTCGTCTCCAAGCGGCTCAAGGAAAAATACCCGCACGAAATGACCATCGTGCTGCAGCACCGCTTTTGGGATCTTCTCGTTTCGGACGAGCGCTTCGAAGTCAAACTAACGTTCGACGGCATCCCAGAGCGCCTCGTCGTTCCCTATGCCGCGATTAAAGTCTTCATCGATCCGAGCGTGCACTTTGGGCTGCAATTCGAAGAAGCGGCCGATAACCGCGATACGCCCGCCCCGCGCCGCTCGCTGACAATGGATGCCGCTTATGATTCGATCGGCGACGCTCGCGGCGACACCCCCCGCGCCACGTTGACGAAAAAACCGCGCACGCCGCGCAAAACAAAGCCGGACAAAGAAAATCTTGAAACAGCCGGCCGTCGCGGCGAAGAACCGGTGTTCACGCCGCCTCTGCCCGAGCCTGCGTCCGCCGCCGCACCGCGAAGCGCCAATGCCGATGATAAAACATCTGAGGCCGAAAAAGCTGCAGCAGAACCTGCGGGCGCCAAGATCCTGAGCCTCGATCAGTTCCGGAAGAAGTAGGCTAGGCGCTCGAATGAATTTGTCGCTCCGAACAATCTTCTTAGTCGTAGTGGCAGCGTGCGTTGCCTTCTTGGGCATCGCCAGTTTGATCGCTCGTATTGACGAAAGAGACCTGCTTTCAACGGGTATGTCCCGGCTCGCCAAAATAGATGAGTTTAAAAGACATCCTGGCGGCGGCCGAAGAGGCCCTCACTACAACGCCCGAGTTAAGTGGACGTCACCAGATAAGCTAACTATGTCTCGCAAAATCGAGATCAGTGAAAAAGCCTACAACACCCTCAAAGACCGCCAAGACGTGGTTGGTATCATCGTTCATCCATTCCTCGAACGCGCTCCACTGCTGAAGGCCGTTGGCCCGTTCCTTGAAATGGACAGGGACTGGATAGCCAAACGCTCCCGTTTCGGAATAATTCTTACTACCTTCATTTTGATCGTCGCAGGGCTGCTGCCATTCCAGGCCGTCAGAAATCGTGACCAAAAGCCTAACCGTTCCGGCCCAACCAACTCAGCCACGTGAGTGGCTCCCGTCGCCACTGGCCACTCACGACAATCAACCCGTCGATTTCTCGACGACTGCTTCAGGGATCTTCCGTTCCTTGGCATCATCGATGCGCTTGAAATTTAACTCTAACTTACCGTCCGTAAGCTCCGAGCATTCAACACCCGCAACAAACGGATCGCTGGCCTCTATCTGCGCCTCGACTTTGCAGGCTTCGGCGTTAGCCATCGGCTTGACGTGCACACCGCTATCGCCGTTTGGCATGGCGAGCGTTACAATCATAACGATGATTTTCGGTCCCATGGCGTGATCCTCAATTTGAGTTGATCCCTTGGCAAGAAATGCTGCCTGGGAGTCACGCACACAAAATAACGAAACTCTTGAAACACCCGCTGGCGGGCCAGTTGACCGGCCCGTTGGCCGGCCACCTGACAGGATTGGCTTGATCGGCGCGAAACACCCCCGTGCTTCAAAACCCGATTTTTTACGCGCCAACCCGACTCGACTACAAAAGCTTACCAAGACAACGATCTAAAAGCGGCAATATTCTGATTCAGTTAGGCTCTCAGACCGCACATCCGGCTGGACCACACCTCGCCGGCCAATGATTCGCGCGCCTGATACCCGCGCCGTGCCCCGTTCGCGGAGCGCTCGCGCTACAACAAAACCCGTGCTATCGGCTCGATAAGCAAGGACACCTCACACCAGGGCGAACGCCGCTATGACCAAGACCCGCACCGAGACCGACACCTTTGGCCCGATCGAAGTGGAGGCCACCCGCTATTGGGGCGCTCAAGCCCAGCGCTCTCTCGGCAATTTCAAGATCGGTTGGGAAACACAGCCCGCCTCCATCGTCCGCGCACTCGGCATCGTCAAACGCGCGGCGGCCGAAACAAACATGAGCCTCGGCAAGCTCGACAGAACCATTGGCGAGACAATTGTCAAAGCAGCCCAAGAAGTCATCGACGGCAAACTGGACGCGCACTTCCCGCTCGTCGTCTGGCAAACGGGATCGGGCACGCAATCGAACATGAACGCCAACGAGGTGATCTCGAACCGCGCCATTGAAATGCTCGGTGGCGTTATGGGATCAAAAAAGCCGGTGCACCCCAACGACCACGTCAACATGGCGCAGTCGTCAAACGACACCTATCCAACCGCCATGCACATCGCCTGCGCCGAGCAGGTCACGCATGAGTTGATGCCCGCGCTTGCGCATCTCCATGCCGCGCTGAAGAAGAAGGCCGTCGAGTTCAATCATATCGTTAAGATCGGCCGCACCCACACGCAGGACGCAACGCCTTTAACCCTCGGTCAGGAATTCGGCGGCTACGGCGCGCAAGTGTCATCATCCATCCACCGCATCAAGCAGACCCTCGAAGGCCTCTACGAACTGGCCCAAGGCGGCACGGCCGTCGGCACCGGCCTCAACGCGCCCAAAGGCTTTGCCGAAAAGGTTGCCGAACGTATCGCGGCCATCACACATTTGCCGTTCGTCACCGCGCCCAACAAGTTTGAGGCGCTTGCCGCGCACGACGCGATGGTTTTCTCGCACGGCGCCATCAACGCCGCCGCCGCCGCCCTATTCAAGATCGCCAACGATATTCGCTTCCTGGGTTCCGGCCCGCGCTCCGGCCTTGGCGAGCTCGCGTTGCCTGAAAACGAACCCGGTTCGTCAATCATGCCGGGCAAGGTCAACCCGACCCAATGCGAAGCGCTGACCCAGGTCTGCGTCCACATCTTCGGCAACAACGCGGCCATCACGTTCGCTGGCTCACAGGGCCACTTCGAATTGAACGTCTACAATCCCGTCATGGCCTACAACTTCCTTCAGTCTGTGCGACTCTTGTCCGACGCTGCCCGCTCGTTCACCGATAACTGTGTCGTTGGCATCGAAGCGCGCGAGGATAACATCAAGGCCGGCCTCAATCGATCCTTGATGCTTGTGACCGCGCTTGCGCCCAAGATTGGCTACGACAACGCCGCTAAAATCGCCAAGACAGCCCACAAGAACGGCACCACGCTGCGCCAGGAAGCCGTCGGCGGCGGCTACGTCACCGATAAAGAATTCGACGAGATCGTGCGGCCAGAGAAGATGATAGGGCCGGATGCGTGACGGCTTAGCCCCGTTTTGACAGCTCAAACGCCTTCGATTACTATGCGCACATGAAATGCGCATAACTTGTGAGGATATAGCCATGCAGGACCGCCCTGCCAGCCGCAAGAAATCGGTCAATCTTTCCATCGACTCCGCACTGGCAGCCGAGGCCAAAGAGTTCGGCACGAACATGTCCGCATTACTGGAGAAGGCGTTGCAGAACGAACTGCGTGCTCAGCGCGAACTGAAATGGCGGGAGCAAAACAAGAGCGCGATG
>JAYSVT010000251.1:0-4142 GCA_043718455.1 Hyphomicrobium sp. | reverse complement strand
AGCCCGAAAAACTGAAGTCGGTGGCGTCTGACAAAGTAACCGGCGTTATGCTCGGGCTTGGCTTTGGCATCGATCAGGTGAGTTTAACGGGGCACCATTACACGCCGGATTCCGACATCTTCGATGCGCTTGATTTGCCAAACGTTAGGACATTCGCAGAGTTCGACGCGGCAGCCGCTTTGAAACGCATCGAACGCCTGGCCTGGGTGGACACCGCGCAGATCACCAGAGAATATCCGGGTGTTTTGAAGGTCCAAGTGCGCGAGCGGCGTCCGGCAGCGATATGGCAACGCGCAGATAAAGACTACCTGATCGACACGGCGGGGCGAGTCCTCGCTCATGTCGCCGCCCCGCACGGCTGGCAATTGCCACGCATTTCCGGTGAAGGTGCCAGCTCTGAATCGCTGATGCTATTTACGGCGCTTGGCCGCTATCCGGCCATCGAAGAACAGTTCGAACACGCGGAGCGGATTGCCGAGCGGCGATGGTCCGTCGTGCTGAAAAACGGAACGCGGCTGGAGCTTGGCGCTGACCGTGAAGACGAGGGCTTTGCACACGTCGCCTCTCGCAGCGACTTGAGACGCGCATTGAACGGGCCGGCATTTATTGTCGATGTCCGCACACCCGGAAGAATTGCTATGCGGCCGCTTCAAAGCGGAAAAAGTGCGTCTGCCACCTCCGCTCCTCGTGAAACGGGAGCTGTGCAATGACGCTTGGGCCAAATAGGTCAGACCGGCGCGGTTCGTCTGTCGTTGGCTTGCTCGATATCGGAACCAGCAAGGTGGCCGCCGCCATTCTGGTTCAGGATCCACAAGCTGCCTCTAATGGCGATACTTATGGCGGCATGCGCATTGCGGGGCTTGGCATGCACCGGTCGCGCGGCGTCAAAGCGGGTGTTCTGACGGACCTCGACGAAGCGGAAACGGCAGTTCGCGGTGCAATCTCGCAAGCCGAACGCGCGGCGGGCATGACGCTCGACAGCGTCATCGTTTCGGTTGCCTGTGGCCGATTGAAGTCTCAGCACTTCGCGGCGAGCGCCGAAATTCAAGGCGGGATGGTGCTGGATGAAGACATTGATCGCGTCATGGACGCCGGCCGCGCCTATGCCGAACGCGATGGCCGGTCGCTGATACATCTCAATCGACTGGGGTTTAGGCTCGATGGCGTGCCGGGTGTGGTCGATCCGCTGGGATTGGCGGCCCGTCAGCTCGCCGCCGATCTGCATTCTGTTACGGCCGATGAAGCGCCTTTGCGAAATTTACTGCTGCTCATCGAGCGCTGTTACCTCTCGTGTGCCGGTCTGGTCGCGAGCCCCTACGCCAGCGCGCTTGCCGTTACAACCGAAGAAGAACGCGAACTTGGCGTCACTTGCATTGATTTTGGCGCCGGAACGACCTCAATCGCCCTCTTTGCCGAGGGCCGGTTTGCTGGTGTCGATGTCGTACCGGTGGGCTCGCAGCACATTTCGTTCGACATCGCCAAAACGTTGCAGACGCCACTCGCCGAAGCCGAGCGAATCAAAACACTTTATGGCACACTGATTTCTGCCCAGTCGGACGAACACGAGTCGTTTTCATATCCGCTTGCCGGCGAAGAGGACGGCG
The DNA here is from genome assembly GCA_043718455.1 of Hyphomicrobium sp. Classification (GTDB taxonomy): domain Bacteria; phylum Pseudomonadota; class Alphaproteobacteria; order Rhizobiales; family Hyphomicrobiaceae; genus Hyphomicrobium_B. The sequence goes on along the minus strand of JAYSVT010000251.1, from coordinate 2,538 downwards.
CCACCTACCAGACGACCAAGGCGCGGCTCACGGAAATCATCCGCCCTCGTGTCGCACAAATCATGAGCCTGGTGCGTGAGCGCCTGGAGCAGAATGGCGCAAGCGCTTACGCGGGAGAGAAGATCGTGTTGACGGGCGGGGCAAGCCAGCTACTCGGTGCAGCCGAATTTGCCGCCAACGAATTTGGACGGCCCGTGCGTGTTGGAAAGCCTGCAGCACTTCCCGGGTTGCCGTTGTCGGTTGCCGGCCCGCACTTCGCAACGCTGGCAGGACTTGCCGCAGCGGTGGCGGCGGGCGAAGGCGCTGATGGAGACTACGGCGCGCGCGGGCGTTCCGGCCAAGGGTATCTGGGCCGGGTGGGTTCGTGGCTTCGCGCCAGTTTTTAAGTTGAGTTTTTGAGTTGAGTATTCGAGCGTATTTCGTGCGTTCCGGTTTGCCACTCTCGACCAAGAGTGTCGAATAATTCAACCCACGGTCACACCCAAGGGGTGCGTGATGAGCTTGAAGTTACAGCTGCCAAAACTCGTCGACGTGAAACCGCGTCTAACGGTAATCGGTGTCGGCGGCGCCGGATGCAATGCCGTCAACAACATGATTGCGGCGGGGCTGCAGGGTGTTGATTTCGTCGTCGCTAATACCGACGCACAATCGCTCGCCGCTTCAAGCGCCGAACACAGAATTCAGCTTGGTGCCAATTTGACCGAAGGCCTGGGCGCGGGCTCAAAACCGGAAATCGGTGAAGCCGCCGCGGAAGAGGCAATCGAAGAGATTCGTGCGCACGTCGTTGGCTCACACATGGTCTTCATTGCGGCCGGCATGGGTGGCGGCACGGGGACGGGTGCGGCTGGCGTGATTGCCCGCGCAGCGCGCGAACTCGGCATTCTAACGGTCGGCATTGTCACGAAGCCATTCTTGTTCGAAGGTGCGCGCCGCCTGCGCATTGCCGAGACGGGCGTGCAGAGTTTGCGCCAGCATGTCGACACATTGATTGTCATTCCAAACCAAAACCTGTTTCGCATCGCCAACGAGCGCACGACGTTTGCCGAAGCCTTTGTGCTTGCAGACCAGGTGCTTTATTCCGGCGTCGCCTGCATCGTCGATCTTGTTTTGAAAGAAGGCCTGATCAATCTCGATTTTGCAGACGTGCGCACGGTTATGAGCGGCATGGGCACGGCCATGATGGGGACGGGCGAAGCCTCCGGCGAGCGGCGCGCCATACTCGCGGCCGAAGAAGCTATCGCCAACCCATTGCTCGACGATGTGTCGCTGAAAGGCGCTCGCGGCCTTTTGCTCTCGATTACCGGTGGGCCGGACTTGACGCTCTATGAAGTTGATGAAGCAGCCAGCCGGGTGCGCGAAGAAGTCGATCCGGAATGCAATATTATCGTCGGCGCAACGTTTGACGGCAATCTCGGCGACCGGGTGCGTGTTTCGATCGTCGCGTCCGGAATGAAGCGTGCAGGCGAAGCAGCGCGTTCAGTCGCCTCTGCGCAGCAATTGCCCGCTATGGCGCCGTTGCAGTCCATGCAGCCAATGCAGCCGTTACAGCAGCAAATGCCCACGATGCCGCGCGCGAATGTTGGCCAAATGCCGCCCCTGCAATCTACGCAATTTGCGCCGGCGTTCATTCCGCAAGGTAGTCCACAGGGTGGTGCTCAACAGCGGCACGGGCCCTTTAATGCCGACGACGAAATCCAGCGCCGCTTATCTGAAGTGTTGCAACAATCGCCGCCGCCCTATCCGACTGCGTCGTCGCATGCGCCGCCGCCTCACGCGCAGCACTATGCCGATCAAGGGCAAGCGCGAGAAACGTGGCAAGCGCCGGGCAACGTCACGATCGAGGAAAACTATTCGCCGTTTGGACAGCAAGCGCGCGCCAATGTGGCTCAATCGCGGCACGCCCCGAACCATGCAGCGAATGCGCCTACTCAAGGTTTTGAGCCCATGCCTCCGTCCGACGTTCGACGCCCGGCGCGACGGATGCCTGACCTGCAGGAATTTCCAGAAGTCGCTCAGCGAGAATGGCAATCGAAACGTTCGAGTGCTCAGCCTGACGGAACCAAATCTGACGCAACCAGGTCTGAAATAAGCCGGAATGATGATGGGCGCGGGAGAGGCCTGTTCAGCCGGCTCGCAGGCTTGGGGCGGGGTAAGCCAGCTCAGGCCGCGCCACCGTCCTACGACGACACTACGCAGCCGGCTGATGAGGTGCCACTGCCCATATTCTTCGGACGGGATCGCCGCTAGAGTTTGCGGCTGCATCATCGCTAAACATTCGTCAAGCACGGTGGCTAATGCGTAACACAGTGTAAGAAACCGTGATTTGTAGCAATCGAACGAAGCAGTTAGTTTCATCATAACGAACCGGTTTGAAGCCCCGGTCCTCTGAGAAGAACAGGCCAAAAAGGCCGCAAGCTCAAGGGACTACTAAAAGGGCACCACGCGGGTTTGGGGGGTGGTTGATCGCATATGCTGGGGAGCAGCGGTCGGCCAAGTGGCAATGAGGGACGGCGCAGAATGTCGAATCGATTCATCGGT
>JAYSVT010000026.1:0-2793 GCA_043718455.1 Hyphomicrobium sp. | reverse complement strand
GGCACGGGCGCGGGGATGAACCGCATGCGCGTGGCGGCAACCAGCCGCGACGCCGCGCTGCGCGCCGCCTACCGCAAGCTCCAGGAAAGCCTGATCGCCCCGGCGACGGCTGCCGAAGAGCACGCCGCGGAACTCGCCCAGGGACCGGAGGCCGCGATCGGCGACGATGTGCTGGCGATGGTCGAAGGCGAAACCCACGGCACCGATGCGGATGCCGGCGACTACCTGATCGCCGAGGGCGACAAGGAGCACATCGGCGAGGGCGAGGCGGAGTAGGGCAACGCGCGAACGATCCTCCCCCTCTGGGGGAGGTGGCCCACCACAGGTGGGTCGGAGGGGGAATGAGTCCGCAGCGACAGGCCCCCTCCGCCTCGCTCCGCTCGGCACCTCCCCCAGTAGGGGAGGATTGGTCTTGCAAAAAGCCCCGCCGGAACGATCCGGCGGGGCTTTTTGTTTGCGCGCCTGCTGGAAGCTGCGCACCGACGTTCGCGTAACATGCCTTCTGCGCCCGCCAGCCCATATCCTCGATGCTGATCCGGGGAGTCACCAGCGTGCGCCGTAGCAATTCGTCGCGGCGTTACTCGACTTCGAAAGGTCTTTGATCATCTGGAGACTTGGCGGACCCTCTCTAGCACAAGGCCTGTGCGATGCGGCTCAGTTCGATCATATAGGTTTCGAAGCGTTTCTGAACGGGATTGGCGTCCGTTCTCAGAAACCCAGCTGGCGTTCGCTCGCCTCGCAAGAGCGCCCTCGAGCCAATGACAGTGCGTTCAAATTCGCGCTTTGCGTAGGCCCCACTATGCGCGATGGCATTCCTGATAGTTGTGACGGTCTTGATCATCGACTCGTCACCACCAGTCAAATCCGAGAATGGTTTTCCGCCGGTAAGATAAAGCTTCGCGCGCTTGTTGGTGTGGCCATAGGGAAGCCACTGCAAATAGGCTTGATTTTGGAGGAGAATCTCCATGAGCGCTTTGTCGTTCGTGGGAGTCATTCGAAGCGAGACCCGCGACTTTGGGTAAGTCACTTTCTGCCGCAGTATCGCGAGAAAAAGGCTCTCCAGAAAGAATTCGAAGCTGGTGACGCCCCTGAGAAATAGGGCTTCGTAAACGCTATGCAGGTCCCGGACAGTTATCCGATCGTTGGCGTGCAAACTTTCCATGCGCGCCCGCGTGCGCTCGACCTTTTCAAGAACCTTTAGGAACGTCTCTAGGGGAGTGGCGGACACGGGTTATCCGCCTTGCCCAAAAGGTGGTCGATGATTGCCCTACGCGACTTCGTATCCGTAGTCGCGCCGCGCGTGGCCTTCAGTACCTCTCCTGGAGCAGTGCCATCCTTGATACTGGCGGCGGCCACGTGGAGCCGTTCGGCAAGGTCATCCGGAAGCGACTTTACCTTTTCGCGCTTGAGGGGCTGCCATTCCCCGATTCCAACGGGATTTCGTATCTCGAACTGCAAACCGTAGACTGAGGCGAATAGCGCGAAGAACATGGATCGTGTTGAAAATCCTGCGGCAATTCCCTCTTTGCCCAGTAACCCTTCAAGGGCATCAAAGGTCACATGAATGCGGCGAGCTACCTCCGTGCCATCGCGGAATACCTCGTCAAAAACTTCATAATACCTGTCCAAGACAGGCTTGGACTTCGCGAGAATGCCGTTGAGGATCAGAAGCATGAACTCGCTTATGAGCTCAACCTCGTTCATTCTCGCAATGTCGTCCGGCGAGAAGACTCCCCACTCACGCCACCGATTCAGCTGCTCCGTGGCAAGGCTGTACGCGAGAGTTTTGAACTGCCCAGCCCACTCCGCGTTGCGCAATTCCTGAGGATTCACCTTTAGGCCGGTCGAGTTCATGCGGGCGAATATCTGAAGGATGTCGCGATCGTCGGTGTCGGCAGCGAATGAGTGGACGCTAAACTCGTAATCAAGAATTGCCTGCTGCTCGTCCTCTTCGAGATCTCCGAATCCCTTACCGCCAAGCTCTGGATTGTGGGCCTTGTCGATCGTGAACTCGTCACGCGCCGGGTCGAAACCCGGGACAAGGGCCGGTTCTACAAAGGACAGGATGGTGCGAATACGCTGCTGGCCATCAACGACGTCCCGCGTCGGGCGAAGGCTCCGTAAATCGGACTTGAGGTCGCGCAAGAAGATGATTGGCATCGGAAGGCCGCGCAAAATCGTGTCGATCAGAAAGGATTTTTGCTTCTTTTTCCAAACTGCGCGCCGCTGAAAGTTTGGATTGAGTTTGAGAGAGCCACCCCTCTGCCACGACAGGAAGTCACTAACGCGATATCCGGTGCGCAGAGTGCGTATCTCTCTCATCGCCGAGTCACCCTGTTTTTGGTCGCACCCATTGCGCCAATACCTGTCCAAGCGTGTATCCGATTGAGCGAACTTGCAAAGTAGGATTTAGCCTGCTCGGCTCGGCCGATGCGACTCAGGCACGACCTTACGCCGACCAACTCCCGTGCCGAACGATGCGACGGCCCCTATCCCGAAGAGGTGTTTTTTCGCCTAGGACTGTGGTCCAAGTGGTCCATGCAATCGATGTCCGGCTCCGCCCGGCAGCCTCACCGCGGCTTGCGGTGTTCGCCCCGGACCCACCGCACCGTCCCGCTGCTCGCGCGCATGACCACGCTCTCCGTCGTCATCGTCCCGCCCTTGAGGCGCTTGACCCCCTTGAGCAGCGAGCCGTCGGTCACGCCCGTCGCGGCGAAGATGCAGTCGCCCTTGGCGAGTTCGGTCAGGTCGTACTGTTTGTTGAGGTCGGTGATCCCCCACTTGCGCGCGCGG
>JAYSVT010000250.1:0-4179 GCA_043718455.1 Hyphomicrobium sp. | reverse complement strand
CAAAATAGCGGCGCGACATGTGACCCCTCGTTTCGTTCATCAGATCGTTGAAATAGGTGCCAATTTAGCGCCAACCATACTCCGGCCCAGGACGCGGGCGAAGGGGCATTCACGCTATTAGGCTGACCTACATGGGCAAGAGCGCAACACTTCTGAACAACTTGCACCATTTTGCATCTCTAACGTTGAGATTAGGCAATTTTCGCACCATTTTCACGTCTCGGTTGCATCGACATTCGAGTTTGACGGCTATTGCTGCGCTACCCGTGGTCATGAACCATGGTGTTGGGTCTTTGGGCATGGCCTTGGGCCACGGAATCGGCCCATAGACCGGCTAGCCGGTAGCAACAGTGCGGGCGGGGGTGCGCCGGCAGGTGTTTGGTTAAGTTTATAGGGGGTTTAGGTAGCATGGCTTTCTTCCTTGCAGTGGCGAATAGAAAGGGTGGCGTCGGCAAATCCACCGTTGCGGTAATGCTGGCACACGCCCTGAGCGTCTATGGGGGAAAGCGCGTCCTTGTGCTCGATCTCGATTCCCAGTGCAACGCCTCGCTCATTCTTATGGGTGGGCACGGCTGGAACGAGGCCCGCAAGGACGGCAAAACGATATCGGATTACTTTTACGACCTGTTCGATGGCATCCCCGCCAATGCCCGCGAATATGTCGCCCGCAACGTCGGCGATGTTCAGGGGCCCGGCAACAAGCCCGCCACTGTTTCGCTCGTGCCCGGCTCTCTCTTGCTCGAAGACATCCAGGGCGAACTCTATTTGAAGCAGGCCAACCAAAGCCATGTGCCAGATGTCGTGGCAAACCGCGTGCGCGGCCGCATAGAAAGCCTGATCCGGCGCTTTGAAGGCGACTTCGACGTCGTGATCCTCGATTGCCCGCCCGGCCTCTCGTTCGCAGCACTCGCCGCATTGAAAACGGCCGACAAGGTGGTTGTCCCCTTCCGCCCCGATTACGTGTCCCAGCTCGCGGTCGATCGCATCGCGCTTCTTATCGAAGACAAGCGCAATCTCGATGACCTAATGGAAATCCCAATGGCAGAGCGGCGCTATACCTGTCTCGCCAACTACGTGCGCGACGACAACCGGGACTATATGCTGATTGAGGAAATCGGCCTCGTGCACCCGCTGCTGGATACCTTCCTGCCCCAGCGCGACGGCATTGCCAACGCCTTCGACTTCATTTCCGAACGCCGTTCCATCGACGCCAAGTACGGCGATGCCATTGGCGATGTCAAAGAGCTGCACGGCGAGATCCAGAAGTTCCTGGAGAATGGTTCCAAATCAGCGCAAAAAGATAAGGTAGCGGCGCAATAAACAAAGATACGGCGATGTCCCAAGGATCACAGCTTTGGCCAAATGAGCGCATGAAGGCGTTCTTCCGTGCCCACGTCCGGCGCGAAACGGCGCTTGACGAAAAGGCTGCGGAAAAGCTCGTCGAAGCTCTGACTAAAGCCGTCAACTTTATGCGCGTCTGGCAATTGCCGGAAGAGACACCCGCGCCCGCCGCTGCCGCAACCGAAAAAGGTAAACAGAAGCCAGCGCCTGACGCGAAATCCCCTAACGCAAAATCTGATGCGCCCTTCGACCCCTACGCGTTCAGTGCCATGGTCGTCTTGACCAAAACTGGACGCGAGGGGTTGGCCCGGAAACTCACTGAGATCAAAGGCGCGGACAACCTGCGCAAATTTGCCGAGGCCCAGCATCTCGGCATCGATCGCAAGTTGTCCAAGATCGACGACTTGCGTAAAGCTATATTGCTGGCCGCCGAACAGCGCCTTGCCGATCGGCGCGCTGCTGCCAGCTGATGCGCAGCTGACGCTCTTCTCAGTCCAGGTCCTTTTCGGTCCCAGCTTGGCACGCCCGCCAAACTTCAAGTGCCTGCTTCGTCTCCTTGACATCATGCACCCGAAAAATCTGAATACCAGCCACAGCCCCAACAAGTGCGCACGCGAGAGAGCCCGGCACGCGCGCCATCGCATCATCGACGTTGCACAACTGCCCGATCATCTTCTTCCGGCTAGCCCCTAACAATATGGGCACGCCGAGTCCATGATAAAGCGAGAGGCCCGTCATGACGGCGACGTTGTGGTGCAAATTCTTGCCAAACCCGATGCCAGGATCGGCGACTATCTTTGCTTTCGAAATGCCCGCTGCCTCGCAAGCCCGGATCCGCTGCTCAAGAAAATCAAACACGTCGAGCACCACATCCCTGTACTGCGGATCGACGTTCATGGTCTTGGGATCGCCCTGCGCGTGCATTAATATAACAGGCAAGCCCGTTTCAGCTGCTACGCCAAGCGCATCCGGATCGTGCGTCAATGCCGAGACATCGTTTAAAATATCCGCGCCCGCGGCGGCCGCCTGACGCATCACTTCAGCCTTACGGGTATCGATGGAAATCAATTTGTCTGTCTTCCCCCGCAATCCCTCGATCACCGGAATAACCCGGCTCAATTCCTCTTTGAGTGCAACCGCGTCAGACCCCGGCCGCGTACTCTCGCCGCCAATGTCGAGAATTTCAGCACCCTCGCCGGCGAGGCGCAAGGCGTGATCAATCGCAGCTCGTGTGTTTGCATGCTGGCCGCCGTCTGAAAAACTATCGGGCGTCACGTTAACAATGCCCATGATGCGCGGGCGATCCAGCGAGAGCCCCGCAAGCCGTGGCCGCGGCTCTGTCAGGTGCCCAAGCAGATCGGACGCGGCAATCGCATCACGGCCCCAATCCCCGCTGAAGGCATCGCCCAAAACGACGGTCCGGCGCGTCGTGCCATTCGTCCCCCGCGTCAGTATATCGAGCGCCGCAAAATACAATCGCCCACCTGCGAGCGGCAACCCACGCCAGGATGGAACGTCCGCTTCATCGATCGCGCGCTTCGTCGTGCGATCCCAGAACATGGCCGCTGGCTGGAGATAAGTTGAGCGCTGCATGGGCATTCCGGCTGGCAAGGAAACACAGGAACGGCATTAGCCGCCGCTCGTCGTTTAGCACATCGGAGGTGGAAAGCGATGGGCCTGCGGGTCGCTAAATAGATTACGGGCCGGAGTTCGTTTGAACTCCAGCCCGCAAATTGTCGCCTTACAGTCCTAAGTTTTCACTTAGGCCATAACGCTGAACCATGTCGCGTCGAACGTCGTGGCGTTGTTGATGACCGCAATCGCTGTCGACTGATAGACCGAACCCGAACCGTCAAGGTCGGCCCAGAGGATATGAGTATCTTCTTCGAAGATGAAGCGAACGTCTGGGTTTGCAGCCAAGTGGCTGAGTCCAGTTTGCAGGGCTTGTACGTTGAGGCCGCCTGCAGCAGCCGTCGCCGTAGCGGCGGTCAAGTTGAACGTCAATTTTGAAACGAAGATCTTATCCGCAGCCGTAGCGAAGTTTTCGAAGCGGTCGAGGCCGAGGTCGTACTGAGCCACGAAGCCATCAGCCGCGGCGCCGCCGTTGAGCGTGTCCTGGCCGGCATCGCCGCGCATCAAGCTGCTGACAGTGCCAGCGTTGATGGTGTCGTTGCCCGCGCCACCGACAATCCAGCCGCTGTTTGTGTTTGATCCCGTGAGCGTGTCGGCAAATTTAGAGCCGTAGAGATGCTCGATGCCGTCGAAGGTATCGCCCAAAGCAGCGCCCGATACAGCTTCCGTCTGCAGGTTGACGTTGACCGCGCTACCCGCGTCTGTATAGGAGAGCCAGTCGCCGCCGGTAAAGCCCGTCGTCGATGCAGCCATCAGTGTGTTGTCGCCGCCATTGATATAGTCGTTGCCAGTGCCACCCGAAAGCACGTCGTCTCCGGTAAAACCGTTCAAGTTGTCGTTGCCAGCGCCGCCATAGATGGTGTCGTTGCCGGCGCCGCCGTATAGGCCGATGCTGAGATTGTCGTTGCCGGTGCCGCCGTCGATGAAATCGTTACCGTCGCCGCCGTTGATGATATCGGAGTCGCTGCCGCCGTAGAGGCGATCAAGACCAGCGCCGCCGTTCAGCGTGTCGCTGCCGTAGCCGCCCAGCAAGCGATCGTTGCCATCTTGGCCGTTCAGCGTGTCATTGCCGTAGCCGCCATCCACAGAGTCGTTGCCAGCGCCGGCGTTGATAACGTCGTTGCCAGCCAGACCTGCGATCGAGTCGGCCAGTGCTGTGCCGTTAAGTGTTTCGCCGACTGATGTGCCCTTAATTCTTGCCATGGT
>JAYSVT010000249.1:0-4180 GCA_043718455.1 Hyphomicrobium sp. | reverse complement strand
GGCGACGGCGTCAACGACGCTCCAGCTTTGACTCAGGCCGATGTCGGCTTCGCAATTGGCGCCGGTACCGATGTCGCGATGGAGAGCGCTGATATCGTACTCATGAAGAGTGACCCATTCGACGTGGTCGGCGCCATCGAACTTTCGCGGGCGACGCTGCGCAAGATGCACCAAAACTTGTACTGGGCGGTCGGCTATAACGTCGTTGCCTTTCCGCTGGCCGCCGGTGTCCTCTATCCCTTCCTGCTTAGCCCAACCATTGCTGCCATCGCTATGTCGGGAAGCTCAGCGATCGTCGCGATCAATGCCCTGATGCTGAAGCGGACCAAGCTCACCGGTATCCGCAGCCAGAATGCTTCCGCCCCCGGACCAACACCATCGATGGCACCCACCCCAGCGTTGGCGGCATCATGACAGGTCGCACCGTAACCACGACTCTGTCTCTCAGCACAATGGCTGACTTTGGCGATCACAGCTGCATGTCAGCTCACGGGACTACGTCATCTCGGATAAAATTTCCCGTTGGCTATCACAGCCTGCATCCGGACGTCAGTATGAACTTCCAGATGAACCGCTGGTTCAGTTGGGTGGGCGAGCCGGAAATGCTTGAGGAGATGCGCGTTGCGGTGCCGAGGATCGCGACTTATGCCGACTGGAAGCGGGAGTTTGTAGCGCTTGCCAAGCGCGCTTCGCAACAAGGCCGTGTCCTGAGAGCGGGGTGCTACTGGCGCTCCGCAGAGTTTTTTATGCAAGCAGACGACCCTGAACGAAAGCCCGCACGCGAAAAGTTTCTGGAAGCAGTGCGTTCGGTGTACGGACTTGAGCTAGGCGAGCGCTACGCCGTGCCCTACGCCAATGGTCATCTCAACGGATTTTTGCCGGCATATCGCTTCACGCCGCCGCGCGCCAAAGGCACGATTGTATTCTTCGGTGGATTCGACAGTTACATCGAGGAACTGACCGATGCGTGCATCTATCTTCGCGACGCTGGTTATGACGTCATCGCTTTTGACGGTCCCGGTCAGGGCGGTGCGCTTAACGAGGCAGGACTGACCATGACCGCAGAGTGGCACAAGCCGGTCAGCGCCGTTCTAGATTATTTTCAGGTGGAGCGGGTAAATCTGATCGGGGGGTCGCTCGGCGGGTGTCTGGTGATGCGTGCCGCAGCCTTGGAGCCGCGCATCGAACGCGTGGTTGCCTTCGATATTTTCACGAATGGCCTGGATATCACCTTGCGCCAGACCCCTGCGCCGTTGCGCGGACTGCTGAAAGTCCTGCTGACGCTTCGAGCGGCCAGTGTGGTGAACTGGATGCTCGCCAGATTAGCCAGAAAAAGTCCGGTGGTGCAGTGGGGCCTTCAGCAAGGCATGCACGTGACTGGCGCTGATTCGGCGTTTGGATTCCTTCAGGCATTCAGGAAATTCGAGACGGCGGATGTCTCCGAGTCGATCATGCAGGACGTTCTGCTGCTGGCCGGAAGCGAAGACCACTACATCCCGCTGGAACAATTGCACGACCAGATGAGAATGCTCACGAACGCGCGCTCGATCACGGCGCGGTTGTTTACACGAGGCGAGAGCGCGCAGAACCACTGCCAAATCGGTAACTACGGTCTGGCTCTGCGAACTATCGTTGCTTGGCTCGACGTGATGCTGCTGGAAAACGCGAACCGTCACCACAACATCCCCGCGTTAATACCGGCACCCGCTAAGGGGACGGCGGCATCATGATCAATCGCACCACACCCACGGGCGTACCGCCAAGCACAATGGCTGTGCTGATGCTGTCCGTTTTCACCGTGTCGATGGGTTACGGCATCATACTGCCGGTCCTCCCCGTTCTGATCGAACGGCTGCTGGGTACGGGCGGCGATGCGGCACAAGTTGCCCGCGCGACAGGCCTGTTGACCGCCCTCTACACGCTGTCACTCTTTCTATTCGCACCAGCATGGGGACGCATGTCCGACCGTTATGGACGCCGCCCGATTCTTCTGATCGGTCTCCTCGGGTTCAGCGCAACCATGTTGACATTCGCGTTTATCGAAAACATATCTGCGGTTTACGCCGAGCGCTTTTTGAGCGGCATGTTCTCCGCTGCGGTCACGCCCGTTGCGCTTGCCGCGATTGGAGATCTCGCGACAACAGAAGAGGCGCGGGCGCGCCGCATCACGTTCGTCAGTCTGGCGGGCATCAGCGGATTTCTGCTCGGACCGATGCTGGGCGTTTTCGTTTCGCGGGGGGCGGCAAACATCCTCCCAATCGCTGGCGCGGCGGGGGCATTGGCATTGCCTCTGGCGGGAACCGCGACGCTTGCTCTCCTTGTGGCGGTCGCCGCCGCAATAGTCGTCCCAGGAACGAATCAGAGCGACGCCCACGCCAAGCGCTACCTGCCCGACCCGGCGACGTCGCCCTGGCTTGTCCCCACGTTGCTCGCGCTGGCGTTCATCGTCTCTGCTGCGGTCGGCGTGTTCGAGGTTGGATTCGCGCTTCGCGGCAAACAGGACCTCGGGTTGACGCAATACCAGATCGCCCTGATGTTCACCGAGTGCAGCCTGGTGATGTTCGTCGTCCAAGCCATCGTGTTCTCGCCCTGGATCAAGCCCGAAACGACGCGCTGGTTCATCGCGCCAGCCCTCGCTGTACTGGCGGCCGGATTGTTCCTGGTGCCTCGCGCATCCGACTTCACGCTGATGCTCGTGGTGATCGGAGCGGTGGCGGCGAGCGCCGGCATTCTCTCGCCGATCCTGACCTACTGGATTTCTAGCAAAGCCGGCAAAGCGCAGGGAGCGGAACTCGGCAAGCAGACGGCGGCATCGAGTCTGGGCGTCACAGCGGGTTCGGCGGCTGGTGGCCTGCTGTTCGATGTGACTTGGCTGCCTAACGCCTCGTTCTTGCTCATGACCTTGCTCACCGGGTTAGGCCTCCTGCTAAGCCTCGGCCTCCCGAAAATGCTCGTGCCACGCAAGGTCGGCGAAGAAGGCGACGATCGCCGCATGCCGAAGTCCCCCACCTATACCGCAACAGGCCGGCCCGCTGCCTGAACTTCAACTTCAAAAGGAGCCCACCATGACAAAGAATGATGCAGTGGTCGCCGTATTCGCCGACCATCACGGAGCCGAAGCCGCCATACGTAAGCTTGCGGGAGGCGGGATCGACATGAAGCACTTGAGTATTGTCGGCAAAGGCTATCACACCGAAGAGAAGGTGATCGGCTTTTACAATACTGGAGACAGCGTCAAATTTTGGGGCACGAATGGTGCAGTCTGGGGCGGTCTCTGGGGGCTGTTCTTCGGTGGCATCTTCATGACAATGCCTGTTGTTGGTCCTGTCATGGTGCTCGGACATCTCGCGGCGATGGTGTTCGCGGCGATCGAGGGGGCAGTGGTCGTTGGCGGCCTGAGCGCTCTCGGGGCAGCTTTGTTCAGCATTGGCATCCCGAAAGACAGCGTGATCCAGTACGAAGACGCATTGAAAGCCGAAGAATTCCTAATCGTGGCGCATGGCCCCGTCGAGGAGATGGCACGTGCCAGGACAATCCTCGAGACGAGGAAACCGACTCATCTCGACCTGCACAAAGACGTGAAAGACATGGCGGCACCGCCGGCAGATCATACCCCGCATCACGCTGCAGCGTGATCGCAACGGATGGATGGCGCGGCGGGCTACTGCCTCGCCTTCTATCCTGAAGCGATTGTTTCCGGGTCTATAGATTGAGATGGTGCTTGGTTGAAATCATTGAGGCATCTTTGGATAGCATCGTTACGATCCCATCTTTTTATAAAGGAAAACACAATGACCGAAGTAAGCCGGACCGCGTCTCCGACGACGCTTAGTTACATTCGCAGCGCCTCGACCGGCGCGTTCTCAACGCTTTTGCTTTTCGTGCTTTGCTGGCTAGGAATTTTCATTGGGCTACCCCTCGTTCTTAGCCATGCCTTCGTTGGACTGTTCACGGTGGAGCCCGCGGGGTCGCTCTCGTCACTCTTGATCGGCGCCTTGTCCGCATTTCTGTCCGGCGGCGTCGCTGGGGTGATCATTGCCCACTGCTACAATCTGGCTGGGAGATTTTTCGGCGAGTAACTGGCTTCGACTGCCGATCTGGCAATCTGCCAAATTTTTCGATGAATGAGTTCGACGTGAACTTGGAAAGTACTAATGCCCCTTGATGCCCCCGCGTCCCC
>JAYSVT010000248.1:0-13478 GCA_043718455.1 Hyphomicrobium sp. | reverse complement strand
CGCCCGTGACGAAAAAACTTGCGCCAGACGTTGCGAAATTCTCGGTCGCCATCACAGCGTTGTATGTCGTGGCCCCCGACTTGAATGGGCCGGAAGTGATACCCGTCCCAAGCTCGCGGAAATCGCCTTCGAGGATGTTCACGCGGTGGCCCGGACTCAAGAATAGGTTCTTGTGCAGATCGTTCGTGTAAGTCAGCAGGTTTGGCGTTCCGGTCGTGCCACTCCAGGCGATGTTCTCGCCCCAGGTCCAGGAGCCCGTAAACGCATAACCGGCAGATCCCATGCGTTCGCCAGGATCAGTCCCACCCCCGCCCGTATGCGAAAAGATATCGGTATTGATCATCCACTGGCTGTGTCCCCGTGCTGAACTGACAAGAAGTTCATTAGGTGCAAGAGCCTGTTTTGCTGTGGCAGTCAGTGAGCCGGCAGCGAGCCCGGTATTAAGGGAAATACCGTAACGCGCGGCCTCCCCGGCAGGGTCGAGGCGCGCACGGTTCACAAGTTCGAGGAGGAGCTGTTCGTAGACGGTCAAAGCAGCCATCAAATTCTCTCCAAAATCGGCCCGAAGACGATCAAAATCAGCGCTGAAGGTGCGCGAATAGCATGAAAGATCCGCTGAATTTATGGATCGAATTGTATCGATGAGCCCCGCAGCCGGAGCGTTTGCTCAATCGCGGGTTAAGGCTCATCCCAATCTGAGACGTTGTGCGCCTAAAACTAAGTCTGCGAAGCAGGCGACAAGGCCCGGAACTTGAGATATAGCCGTCGCAATGCGTGTCATCACATCAACATCTGATCTCGAAACGTTCTGTAGATCTCTCGCCGAAGCCGACTATGTCACTGTAGACACGGAGTTTTTGCGCGAACAGACCTATTGGCCACAACTCTGTCTCATCCAGCTCGCTGGCGAGTCGGGAGAAGGTATTATTGATCCCTTGGCCGAAGGGCTGGACTTGGGGCCATTCTTCACACTGATGGCGGACGCTAGCGTCGTGAAGGTGTTCCACGCGGCACGCCAGGACATCGAAATCGCCTATGCGAAAACAGGTGCGGTCCCAACCCCCATTTTCGATACACAGGTTGCAGCCATGGTCTGCGGCTTCGGCGAGAGCATCAGCTACGTCAACCTCGTCAAGAAGATCACTGGCGCCGACATCGACAAGTCCTCCCGCTTTACGGACTGGAGCCGGCGCCCGCTCAGCGACAAGCAACTCGTGTACGCTCTGGGCGACGTCACTCATTTGCGCGACGTCTATCTGTCGTTGCGGCGCGAAATTGACGATAGCGCGCGCATGTCGTGGCTCGCTGAGGAAATGTCGCTGCTGTCGGATCCGCAAACCTACGACGCCGACCCCGAGCGCGCTTGGCAACGCCTGAAGCTGCGCGTCAAGGGCAAAAAGTCTTTGGCCGTTCTGATTGAGCTTGCGGCATGGCGCGAGCGTCTGGCGCAAGCCCAAGATGTGCCGCGCGGGCGCATTTTGCGCGACGAAGCGCTTTACGATATCGCCAACCAGATGCCCCTTACGACTGAAGCCATCGGGCAGCTTCGCACCTTGTCCGATGGGTTTGGCAGATCGAACCGGGCACGCGACATCGTCGATACTGTCAATCGCGGACTGCAGCGCGATATGAAATTGCTGCCGAAGCTGGAGCGAAACGATCCCCTTTCGGCACAGGCGACGGCGACATTGGAACTTTTGAAGGTCTTGCTGCGCTCGGCGGCCGCCGAACATCGCGTTGCCCCGCGCTTAATCGCCGACTCGGAAGACCTCGAACGGCTGGCAACGGAAGCCGAGCCCGACATCCCGGCCCTCAAAGGCTGGCGGCGCAAACTGTTTGGCGACGACGCGCTGCGGCTCAAACGCGGCGAACTTGCTTTGACTCTAGCGGGCGGCGAAGTTCGCGCGGTGCCAGCCGGCAAAATCGTCGCTTAATCGTCTTGATTTCCGCCTATTTGCGGCCGGCATCGTAAGCGTTCTTCTGGCGCCATTCGGTGAAGAAGTACGACAGGGTATCGTCGATCACATCGGGAAGAACGATGCGCACAGTCACGAGTTCGTCGCCGGTAATGCCGTTGGACTTGTTCTGAACGCCCTTGCCCTTGAGACGAAACGTTTTGCCGGAGCTTGTGCCCTTTGGGATCGTTAGCTGAACACGGCCGGTGATGGTTGGGACTTCGATTTTTGCGCCAAGCACGGCCTCGTCGATCGTGATGGGAACATCGACCAGAATGTCTTCGCCCTGCCGCTTAAATTGAGCATTTGCACGAACCTTTATTTCAACGAGCGCGTCTCCTCCTGCTCCACCATTGTGACCGGGGCTTCCCTTGCCCTTGAGACGAAGCACCTGCCCATCTGTCACGCCTTCGGGCACCGCCAGATCAAGGACGCCGCCCTCAGGGAGCGTCACGCGCTTCTTGGCTCCAACAACCGATTCAAGAAAATCGACTTCAAGCGTGTAGCGCAGATCTTGCCCCTTTGAAGAAAACCCGTGTGCACCCGCACCAGCGCGCCCGGCGCCCGCCCGGTTTTGTCCGAAAACATCTGAAAAAATATCCGAGAGGTTGAAATCATCCACGCCGCCGCTGTGCGTTCGTGTCCGGGCGCCGCCAGCGCCAGGCCCTGCTCCTGGACGCCACTGCGGACGGCGAGGTTCGCCCTTGGCATCGATCTCGCCGTTGTCGTATTGGCGCCGTTTCTGCGGATCGCCCAAGATCTCATTTGCCGCCGTAATTTTTTTGAACCGCTCGACTGCAGCCGGACTGCCAGGGTTCAAGTCGGGATGGTTTTCCTTCGCGAGTTTGCGGAAGGCGCGACGGATTTCCTCGTCAGACGCCCGTCGCGACACACCTAGGGTTTCGTAAAGATTATCCGCCATTGATCCGTTTGCATCGTTGAGGGCCAGAGCCAGTCCAAAGCTCGTTCACAGACCGCCTTGTGTCGGCCTGGCCGGACTTCATATTGAGGCTACCATACCAGGAACCAAGCTGTCACAATGAGGTCCTCGTTCACGCTGAAGCCCGCCTCAAAAGCATGTGCGATTAGCTCTCAATCCGGATGTCGCCTTGCCGGCCGGCCAGCCCCGACAGAGTTTCGAAGCGCCGGCGCAGACGCTCGCCATCTAACCCGGCATAGCTCTTAGGAATTCTGAGCACGAGCTTGCCGCCTTCATAAGACAAAGGCGTCTCGTCGATAACCCCTGCCATTCCGATCGACAGCATATGGGCCACGCGGATCGCCGCCCCCGTGATGCGAGCCCGTTTCAGCGCACGCTTTGTGACCAGTGCTTTAAGCCGCTCCGGCAGTGACTCGGCGCTGATTTCGCCCGACTCGTGCCGGTAGAATACCGAAAGCGCCAGAAATATGCGCCCGGAGTGATCGACGCCGCCGAGCCCCGCATGAGCAATAGTATTGAGGCTCTGCTCTCCGCGATAGTCCGGATGCGCGCGCCAGCCAACGTCCGACAGCAGACAAGCGGCATGCCTCAATCGCCGCTCTTCGGCGGTCTCGGAAAATTCCGGGTCATCAAAGAGTTGATCTGTCCAGCGGCAGAGTTCTTGCGCATGTTCAACAGACCGCGAACGCAGCGCGGAATAATCCTCGCAAAAGCTCATCAGCGGGTCGCGATGGCGCTCGATTTCCGGCAGTTGACTGTAAATCAATCCTTCGCGGATTCCGAATACAGAGAACACGACGGATCCGGGTTGCATGCGCCGAATGAGACGCTCCAATACCAACGCGCCGTAGGGGAGCACTTCACGGCGCGCGCGTGCCACGTCTCCCATGCCGGGCAGGTCTTGCCATTTCTTGCCCTTCCGCAACGCCTCGCAAAAATCCAGCGCCTCGCGCGCGGGCAAGCGGTATCCGTGCATCACTCGCAACGGGTACTGCTTCGATTCCATGTGCAGTTTAGCAAGCGCACGCCATGTTCCGCCGACAGCATAGAAATCCCGGCCCTTGCCCTGTTGCAACCAAGGCAACCCCGCGATGGCCGCATCGATCACATCCGCGGCTTTGTCGAGTCTGTTGCCGGTGGTGTCGATCAATCGCAATCCGCCAAGAGGCAGTGTCACGGCGTCGTTCGAGATTTCGCCTGCTATATCGATCAACTCGAGACTGCCGCCGCCCAGGTCTCCAGCAACACCATCGGGATTGACAAAGCCCATCATAATGCCCATCGCGGCTAACTGCGCTTCCTTGGCGCCTGACAGTACTTCGATATGGCACCCCGCCGCCGCTTCTCCCCAGGCGATGAAGTCCTTTCCGTTCGTGGCGTCGCGCACCGCGGCGGTTGCAATCGCCCGCACGTTTTTGACGCGCAGCACTCTTAGGATGGTTTTGAAGCGGACAAGAGCCTGTATCGCCCTTTCAACAGCATCGCTTCCCAAACTTCCGGTTGTCGCGACGGAGCGGCCCAACCCGCATAATACTTTTTCATTGAATACTGGAGTGAGCGAACGCACCGCGCCCTCATAGACCACAAGGCGCACGGAGTTAGAACCGATGTCGATGACCGCAATCGGTTCCAGTTCGGACTGGCGATCCCTCGCTCCGATGAGTTCCTTGAGCCGTGTCACCAGGATCTCCCTCGCCCTCAGTTAGTCTGACGAAAACGCGGCGGGAAATTCTCTTTCACTGCTTCTCCGCGCCCAGAGAGAGACGGATTCGTCATGAAATACTTATGCGCGTTGAAAGGCTCCTCACCCGCCTTCGGAACAACGCGTGCCGATGATCCATCAGCGTTGATGAGCCAGCTCTGCTGGTTGTCCCTCAAGTTTGCGACCATAATCTGATCCAACACCTGTTCGTGAACGGTTGGTGTTTTCACCGGCACCATGGCTTCAACCCGCCGATCCAGATTGCGCGGCATCATGTCGGCGGAGCTGATGTAGACGGCAGCTCTGGCTGAAGGCAAGGCCTCGCCGTTGCCGAAACAATAGATCCGCGCATGTTCGAGAAAACGTCCGATAATGCTCTTAACATGTATGTTTTCTGACAAGCCCGGAATGCCAGGACGAAGACAGCAAACTCCGCGCACAACCAGATCAATAGGCACGCCCGCGTTGCTCGCATCATAAAGCGCTGTGATGATTTGCGCATCAACGAGTGCGTTCATTTTCATCCATATGCCGCTCGGCTTGCCGGACTTGGCGTTTTTCACTTCCTCGGCGATGTGCCCCATGATTTTGCTGCGAATGCCGTGCGGGCTCGCGGCCAAGCATTCGAGTTCAGCTGGCTGACCGTAACCTGTAACGAAATTCATGACGCGCGTGACATCGCTCGCTATCGCCGGATCTGTGGTGAAAAGCGAAAGATCGGTATAGATGCGCGCCGTTTGAGGATGATAGTTACCGGTACCGATGTGACAATATGTGGTCAAATCGGCCCCCTCACGCCTCACGATCAATCCGAGCTTTGCGTGAGTCTTGAGTTCGGTAAAGCCGTAGACAACATGCACGCCAGCGCTTTCCAAATCACGTGCCCACCGGATGTTGGCGGCCTCATCAAATCGAGCCTTGAGTTCCACCACAGCTGTCACGGATTTGCCGGCTTCAACCGCTTCCTTCAGCGCTTGCACAATCGGACTATCGCGCGAGGTCCGGTAAAGAGTCCACTTGATCGCCATTACATTGGGGTCGGCCACCGCTTGCCGTAAGAACTGCACGACGACATCAAAGCTTTCGTAAGGGTGATGAACGACAATGTCCTTCTTGCGGATTGCGGCAAAACAATCGCCGCTGAATTCGCGAATGCGCTCGGGAAAGCGTATATTGAACGGCTTGAAGAGCAAATCAGGCCGGTCTCCGACAATGAGTTGCGCCGTATCGGCAATGGCCAATAGCCCATCTTTGATGAAAACGCTGTCTTCTTTAACGTCCAGTTCCTCGATGACAAACTTGCGCAGCCGTTCTGGCATCCCCACTTCGATCTCAAGGCGGATAACGTTGCCGCGCCGGCGCCGCTTCAGCTGGCTTTCATAAGAGCGCACCAGGTCTTCAGCTTCTTCCTGAAGCTCGATGTCGCTGTCGCGCAGTAGCCGGAACGCACCTTTGCTTTTGATTTCGAAGCCAGTGAAAAGCTCGGTCAGGAACATGGCGATCATGCTCTCGAGCTGAATGAAGCGGATATCGTTCGGCTTTGCCGGATCGGGCTCAAGGCGGATGAAGCGCTCAAGTTGGCTGGGGATTGGGATCAACCCGCTCATGGCTTTCGAATCGGCCTGGCGCTGCATCTCGACCACGATGGTCAGGCCCTTATTCAAAATAAACGGGAAGGGATGCGCTGGATCAGCGGCGATCGGCGTCAGGATGGGAAAGATGTGTGAGAGAAAAAGTTTCTCCAGCCACGCAACATCAGTCGTGTTCAAATCTTCCGCCTGCATAACATGAACGCCAGCGGCCGAAAGCTCGGTCTTGATTTGCCGCCAGCACGCTTGCTTTTCGGCAACCAGACCCACAACAAATTTGTTTATGGCAGCAAGCTGCTGGTTCGGCGTAAGCCCATCTTGAGACAGCGTGGCAATTCCAGCCTTTACTTGTCCATAAACGCCGGCGGCGCGCACCATGTAAAATTCGTCGAGGTTTGACGCCGAAATAGAAAGGAACCGCAGCCTTTCAAGCAGGGGGTGGTTTTTGTTTTGCGCTTCTTCAAGCACGCGCCGGTTGAACTGCAGCCACGAAAGCTCACGATTGTAAAAGCGGTCGTGACCCTGAGGCACGACTTGCGTTTCAGATTTCTTCGCTGCCTTCGTGCGCGTGTCCGCCATTTCTAAGCTCCTGATCCCCAGGGTGATCCCGAGTTTCCCGTAGGTCAACCGCTAAGGAATGTAACACAACCGAAACAATTGGAACGTCTGCGTTCTGCCTCTTAAAACGTCAAAGTTACTTATCTTGGTTTCCAAAACGTTCAAGCGCTTGTGCCGCGACTGCGCGCGTAACCCCGCGCTGCATGGCGAGCGCTAAGCTATCGATTTCCGCGACCAGCCTGCGCGCGGCCTCAAACGACCGTTCCATGCGGACAAGCATAAAAGCGATAACCTGTGGATCAACACTCAGTTGCCGGTCAGAAAACAGCTTCACGAGAACGAACCGCAACAGCGCATCGTCCGGCGCCGAAATTTCAGCAAA
Organism: Hyphomicrobium sp.; assembly: GCA_043718455.1. Classification (GTDB taxonomy): domain Bacteria; phylum Pseudomonadota; class Alphaproteobacteria; order Rhizobiales; family Hyphomicrobiaceae; genus Hyphomicrobium_B. Next base: position 6,352 of record JAYSVT010000248.1, on the reverse strand, counting down.
CGGCAGGGCTTTAAGCCGCGAACTGAAATCGGGAAGTATCAACCCCATGTCGCCGGGCCGTGTCGCAGAAGTCAGCAGAACGGCCAACCTGTGCTCCCGCACTAAGTTCAGCAGGTGGAAGAGCGCCGTCTCGCTACAAGGGCCCCTATCGATATCCTCGACGACCAGAGCTTGAACTGTCACGAAACTCGGCAACGACGATTCTGAAATCTCTCGTGCGCCAACGACACGTGCTGCGGATCTGAGCCGCCACACATTGGCGAGATGGCTTTTTCCAGATCCAGGCGGCCCGGTAATGACGGCGGCGCCAACCGGCCAATTGGGCCAACGATCAATAAGGGCAACAGCCTCCGCGTTCGAATCCGACACAAGAAAGTCTTCGGCACCGAGGGCTGGCCGATGTGGAATATCGAACGCGAGTTGGCGCGGTGATGTCGTCATACGGTTTGGAGCGCCCTAAATCTTCGGCGTTTCACGGCCATGATAAACCGTAGAATTGAGGTAGCGGTTTAATCCGAACCTGACCAGCACGCCAATGGCAGCAGCAACCGGCACAGCAACTAAAAGCCCCAAGAAGCCAAAGAGATAACTGAAGACGAGCAACGAGAAAATTAGCCAGACGGGATGAAGACCTATTTTTGAGCCAACAATCTGCGGGCTCAAAAGTGCGGCGTCCAGAGCTTGGCCGGCGAGGAAAACGCCGCCGACCATAAGGATCGGCAATGTTTCTGGCCAAAACTGCACGACAGCCAAACCCAGCGCCGAAAGCAAGCCCAGTGCCCAACCGGCAAACGGGATGAAGCTCAAAAGACCCGTCAATAGCCCAACCAAGAGACCGTAACGCAGTCCGAGCGCACTCAATGCGATAGCGTAGAACGCAGCGAGCACAAGGCAAACGATACCCTGCCCGCGCACGAACGCCGAAACACGCGTGTCGATATCGCTGGCGATCTGGCGGATTTGCCCAGCATTCTGTAACGGCACCCAGCTATCGACCTTTGCCACGATCTTGGGCCAGTCGAGGAGCGCATAAAAGGCAACAAGCGGCGTCACTAGCATGAGCGTAAAAAAGTTAAATGCGGCGGACCCTTGGCTCCACAGCGATTGCGCGAGCGACGTCACCAGAGCCGGTAGTGAATCCGTCAAACCGGCCATGCCCCGATTGAGCGCAGCTTCAGCTTCGGGAAAGCGCGCTCCCAATTGCTCGCGTGCAAATGTCTCGGCAAGAGTCTTAAAGCGCGCGGCTTCTGCCGGCAGTGCTGCAATGAGCTGTTGGGTTTGCTCGGCAAGAATGGGAATAAGGAACACCAGTGCCGCGACGACAGCAGCAGCCGAAGCAAGGAGCAGCAACACTGTCCCAAACAGACGCGGCAAGCCAATGCTCGTCAGTTTATCAACGATTGGGTTGAGGAAGTAAGCAATGGCTAACCCAATTACGAAGGGAAGCAAAACGGGAGCCAGTGTCTTGAGCGCGAACGCCAGAACAGCGGCGGCCAAAATCCAGAATAAAACATGGCGCTCAACGTGCATCGATTACTCCCACAGACCAGCCGTAAACAACTCAACTTCTACCAACCCGCAATCTGAGGCACCACTGGCCCCTTATGACTTGGATCCGGTTGATTCATACAGCGTCATGTGGCGCAGCCAAACCCGCAAATAAGCGATAAGCGATGCCACGGTCAGTGCTGCGGTTGCCCAAATGTGAACTGGGACGGCACCGCCAAATTTGAGATCGAAGGCTTCATTGGCGAGCACCGTCGCGGCAAGCACGATCTGGGCGACCGTATTGGCCTTGCTGACGACGATCGGCTTCATGGGTGTTGGATGATTGAGCAACCAAGATAAAATCACACCGATGACGATCAAGATATCACGCGACACAACGGCGATGACGATCCACGGCGGCAGCTTGCCCGAAACGCCAAGGGCGATAAAAATGCTGACTATGAGCAGCTTATCTGCAATCGGATCAAGATAGGCCCCAAGTTCGGTTTCCCAATTGTAGCGCTTGGCCAGGAAGCCATCGACCGCATCGGAAATACCGGCCACAACAAACACCAGGAACGCTGCTTGCAGTTGATGCGTGATCAAGAGCCAGAAAACGACCGGCACAAGGATCACCCTGCCGAGCGTGATGAGATTTGGAATGCTCACGCCTTGATCAGCCTCTTCATTAGGTTCGTTGCTAGCAACCCAGCACCCGCTTCTTGCACACAGCTGGAAGCCGCTGCGACCCTAGCCCTCCACGGCTCCTGCCGTCGAGTGTGTGACTAGGATTTTCTCAACGTTGTCCGCAGCTTCTCGCACGGGCGAGAAGTCAATTTGTTTCAAGATTTTACTTTTATAAAGCGAAATCAATACGTTGCTCGCAACGTCCAGCCGGCACCAGCGTTGCCGAGCGCTAATCCGCGTGCGCCGATGGCATTTGCCAGCGCTGCCGGTCCGCCAGGGAACTTGAGGATCACATCTGCATTGCGCGCCGAGACAGTAGCGATTTCGAGATCTTCGACACCGGGCGTGTCGAGCAGCTGGGTGCGGATTTCGTTCCATTGGGCAAGACTCGTAAACTCGGCCACGAACCTCACTTGTTCGCCGCCCGCGTTGCTTCCTGCCGTCCACGCTGGACGCTCGACCGCAGGTGATGGAGTAAACGCGGCAATGGTCTGCGACTTCACGGCCTTCCAGCGGCCTTCCAAAACACCGAGCGCAATGACGGCCGCAAATTCGCTGGCGTATGCGACATCGCCATCCGACATCCGGTACGTGCGCTTGAGATTGATGACACCGGCGGCATCCTGCCCCACAAGCGTTACGGCCATCGTCTTCGACACCACGTCGGGTTCGGCAATTGCAAGTATGATGAGATCGGTTTTGTATTCGCTTGAAAGGATGCGCATCCCGCTATCGTCGCCGCTGGCCAGCAGTGCGACAGTGTCGTTGTGAATGACAGGCTTCAACTCATCAAGTTTTACTGGCGTTAGCGTATGCTCGAGATCCAGGCTTTTCCATGCATTGCGCCAAGGTCCTGTGTCGCCCTTGGCCACCGCCGGATTGCCTTGCCGCGATAACGGGATCAACGTGACAGCGGGAGCCTGTTCCTCAACGAAGGGGATGCCTTCGCGCTGCAGGACGCTGCGCACGGCCTCCGGCTGAAACGAAAAATCCAAGCTGGCGATGTAAGCTGTCGATGAATTCTGTTCGGACCGTACCGCAACGCCTGACACCATATCTGCGGCCTTGACGGATTTGAGCCGCGCGAGTTGCTTGTAGGCTGTGACGGGTACAAGCCGCTTCAGTAGCGACCGGAAGGCGGCGTTCTGGCCATCGGCGAGCGCTCTTTCCTTGGCGGCCACGGCATTCTTGTCAGCTGCCTCGACCGGATAGTTGGCGACCGTGAAGGCCTTTTCTTCTTTTGCAGCGCTTAGAGGCGACACGCTTCCGGCCGCAGCAATCGCTAATCCGAATACGGCGAGCGCGAACCCGAATGCCCCGAACGACTTGCAACCGTATTTCAAGTGATCCTCCCCGCCGCGCCGCTAAGTGGCACGCCATCCCCGCAAATAAGTTTCTGCGAGTTGCCGCTTGGCTCGTCTGCTGCTACGACCCCCATCTCTTATTGGCAATGGGGCAAAAGTGAGTTTAAGGCCAGATACCTGACCTGTTTCTGGCGCGAGCACTTCAGTTATTCCAGTGTTCGTTCCCGCCCGAAAATCCGCCGTTTAGCATCCGATCGCAGCGAGGCCTAATGTCTAAGCCGAAAGGTTCGAAAAAGCCGCCGCTGACGTATCGCGACAGCGGCGTTGATATCGACGCGGGCAATGCTCTTGTCGCCGCCATAAAACCACTCGTGAAAGCGACCCGCCGGGCCGGCGCGGACGCCGATCTCGGGGGCTTCGGCGGTCTATTCGATTTGAAGCGCGCAGGTTTCAAGGACCCCATACTGGTTGCTGCCAATGACGGCGTTGGCACAAAACTCAAAATCGCCATCGATACCGGCCGCCACGCCACCATAGGCATCGACCTCGTCGCCATGTGCGTCAACGATCTCGTGGTGCAAGGTGCCGAACCGTTGTTCTTTCTCGACTACTTTGCTGTTGGAAAATTGGATGTAGCTGTGGCCCGCGACGTGATCGCTGGCATTGCGGAGGGGTGCAAGCAAGCCGGTTGCGCCCTCATCGGCGGCGAAACGGCCGAGATGCCGGGTATGTACAAAGAGGGCGACTATGATCTTGCGGGCTTCGCGGTCGGCGCCGTCGAGCGCGGCCAGATCCTGCCGCGCGAAGACATCTCCATTGGCGACGTGCTAATCGGGATTCCCTCTTCAGGCGTCCATTCCAATGGCTACAGCCTTGTGCGCAAACTCGTTGCGCGCGAAAAACTTGGGTGGAACGACCCAGCGCCATTTGCCAAGGGCAAAACTATGGCTGACGTGCTGCTCGCGCCCACGCGGATTTATGTAAAGCCGCTGCTGGCCGCGATCCGCGCAACCGGCGGCTCGGGGCGCAAAGGCGCGATCAAGGCGCTGTCGCACATCACGGGCGGCGGCCTCACAGAAAATATTCCGCGCGTCATGACGGACGCCGTTGCCGCGCGCATCGATCTCGCAAAGTTCAAGATGCCGCCCGTGTTCGCGTGGCTCGCCAAAGCAGGCAACCTCGACGACACAGAAATGCTACGCACTTTTAACTGCGGCATCGGCATGATCATTGTCGCGGACAAGAAGCGCGCAGCCGACGTCGTTGCTGCATTTAAGGAGGCCGGCGAAAAGCCGGTCATCATCGGCGACGTGATCAAGCCCACCGGCGAAAAATCCGATGCCAAAGGCAAAGGCGAAACGAACGCTGTGAAGTTTGAGGGAGCGTTGAGTTAGAATTGCATTGGCGTAACGACTCATGAGGGATCATGGCACAAGGCTCGGAAACGAATGCAACACCAGTGCTCCTCTCCTATATTAAGCAATTCTTTTACTGCTATTGCGCCGCTTGGCTCGTGCCATCAGGTGGTGGCAAAACTCGCACGAAACTTACAAAGCCGCTAAACGGCTAAACACCGCCAATACAATCGACGCGAGGCCCTCATGATCGATCTCTACACTGCAGCAACACCTAATGGCTGGAAAGCCTCCATCACGCTTGAAGAACTTAATCTTCCCTATGAACTCCACGCGTTGAATCTCGGCGAACAAGAGCAGAAACGGCCCGAGTATTTGAAGATCAATCCCAACGGCCGCATTCCCGCAATCGTCGATCGCAACGAAGGGAATTTCGCCGTGTTCGAATCCGGCGCCATCATGATTTATCTTTGTGAGAAAACTGGCAACCCGCTTCTCCCTAAATCCATGAAGCGCCGCTCAGAAGTACTCCAGTGGCTGATGTTACAGATGGGCGGCACCGGGCCCATGCAGGGGCAGGCGCACGTCTTCTTCCGCTATTTCCCGGAGAAAATTCCAAGCGTCATCGCCCGTTACCAGAACGAAACAAAACGCCTCTACACCGTGCTCGACACACGCCTCAAGGATCGCGAATATCTCGTTGACGACTACTCCATCGCCGACATCGCGCATTGGTCGTGGGTGCGCATCCACTATTGGGCGGGGGTCGAAATTGACGAACTCCCGAATCTTAAAAGGTGGGTCGATGCGCTCGCCACGCGCCCTGCCTGCCAGAAGGGCGTGCTCATCCCAGAGCGTTTCGCGCCAGAAGAGACGATCGCGATGGCGAAGAAGATCATTGGGAAGTGAGCTGCGAATAGTCCCCAACGCCCTGGCCTCAGATGCGTCTTTCGTGCTAAGCGGCGAACCAATGACAAACAGAAAACGCACCGCAATCCTCATCTCCGGCCGCGGCTCCAATATGATGGCGCTGGTTGAAGCCGCGCGTGCCGCCGATTACCCGGCTGAGATTGCGGCCGTTATCTCAAACCGGCCCAATGCCGAGGGCCTCGCCTGGGCCAAGTCGCAAGGCATTCCGGCCATCGCCATCGACCACAAGCAATTCGCAACGCGCGCCGCGTTCGAAGCAAAGCTGCACACGGCCCTCATCGAGCACAAAATTGAACTCATCTGCTGCGCTGGCTTCATGCGCATGTTGACGGGCGGCTTCATCGACCGCTGGCGCGACCGGCTCATTAACATTCACCCCTCGCTGCTCCCAGCCTTCCCCGGTCTCGACACGCACCAGCGTGCCCTTGACCAGGGCGTGCGGATCGCGGGTTGTACAGTCCACTTTATGCGCCTTGAAATGGACTCGGGGCCTATTGTGGCTCAGGCGGCGGTTCCGGTGTTTTCGAGCGACACCGCCGACGAATTAGCCGCACGAGTCCTTGCCGCAGAGCATAAGCTATACCCGGC
>JAYSVT010000247.1:0-4187 GCA_043718455.1 Hyphomicrobium sp. | reverse complement strand
AGAGTTTGCGGCCCGCCCCGTCCAAAATGAGCTTGTGATGATGATAAATGGGCTGCGGTAGATCCAACAAGACTTGCAGAACGCGCTGTGCATCCGTTGCCGCAAAGAGATCCATGCCGCGCGTCACATGCGTGATGCCCTGGCGCGCATCGTCCACGACAACAGCGAGAAAGTAACTCGCCGGCATTTCCTTGCGCATGACGAGGATGTCGCCCCAGCGCGCGGCATCGGCTTCGACAATCCGTAGCGCACCTTTGCTATCGAACTCCGTGAAGGATAATGCCGCTCCGCCGAGCTTGTCGCGAACCAAATTTATGGCGCGCTGCATGTCGATGCGAAGCGCAAACGGTTGACCCCGCGCGCGTTCTCGCTCCACGTCCTCTGCGCTACGCTCGCGCCACAGGCCCGGGTAAACGAGCGCGCCTTCCGGATCGAGCCGCCCCATATCCGCCGCAGCGACGATTTCATTGCGTGTTGCAAAGCATGGATACAACACGCCAAGCGCCAGCAGCCTCTCCGCGGCAACTTGATAGTCCGGAAAATAGAGCGATTGCCTGAGAACCGGCTCTTCCCAGCTAATACCGAGCCACGCGAGATCGTCAAGAATACCTTCAATATGCTCAGGCCGTGCCCGGTTCGTGTCGATATCTTCGATGCGAACAAGAAAGCGCCCGCCATAACGCTGCGCCAGCTCAAAGCCCGTCAACGCCGACAAGGCATGCCCCAAATGCAACGCTCCGTTGGGTGACGGCGCAAAGCGGAAGACTGGGCGGCTCATGTGAACTCGAGGGGCAACTCAACGGCACTGTGGTGTCTGTCGGCTAGTCGCAGGCACCCGTACGGCCTGCTCCTGGAGAATAGGTCTTCGCAACCGCTTCGACAACGCGGTCGTAGAGTTTGCGCTCTGCTTCCGGGTAGAGCATGGCCCAGCTGTTGATCAGCTTACCGCCGCACGTGAAACTGACGCGCTGATAGAAAATCTGGCCTTTTTGCGTTCCCGACAACACAAACCAGCGCTGGCGCACCGGCGCGTAATCCACGTCGGCGCCCGAATACTGATCGTTGAGGAGGAACTGGCGGTAGTCTTCTAGCGAATTCTCCTCGGCGTTGTCGAAGGCACCGACCAGCAGCTTGGCCTTGCCGTCCTTGGAGACCAGCACGCGGCCGTCCTCTGAATTTGGCGCGGTTTTCTGCTCGAACACCGCGGTCGGATACGCGATGGCAAACCCGTGCCGGGGGTTCTTCAGCGTGGCCCACTCGTCGAACTTAGGAGCCGCAACGGCTGGAAGCGAGGATGCCAGAACCGCTACCCCGCCGACTATCGCGCCTACTTTCGCGCCTACTTTCGCGCAAAGCACCGCAGCGCTAAACTTTGTGCTCATCTTCAAAGCCCTTTAGCCAAAGAACAACCTGACGCCTATTTAAGACTTTCCCTGCTGGCATTAAAGACCCTGTGCGAGAAACAGTATGGCGCCGAAGCAACAAAACCAGCTCGAGACGGAAAGCGATCTCGCGGCGGCGATCGCGGCGCTTTCTGGCCAGTGCCGGATCATGCGAGCGATTGCCAAGCGCTGCGGGCAGCCGCCGCTGCGCGACTTTCCAGCGGATTTTTCCGGCCTTGCCAAGATCGTCACCGGGCAGCAGGTTTCAGCCGCGAGTGCCGCCGCCATCTGGGCGCGCGTTGCAGCCGGCATCCGGCCATTTGAAGCGTCCCGCCTTCTGCAATGCACAGTTGCCGAGCTCAAATCTCTCGGGCTTTCGAGCGGCAAGTGCCGGACACTACGCGCCGTTGCCGAAGCGGTGTCGGAAGGTGAATTAGATTTTGCCTCACTCAACCGCACGGACGACGATGCCGTACGCGCGAAGCTGACGGTCTTACACGGGATTGGCCCCTGGACGGCCGACATCTATCTGCTGTTCGCCCTGCGCCGGGCTGATGCGTTCGCGGCCGGCGATCTCGCGTTGCAACTGGCAGTGCAGCGGTTGTTCAAACTCTCCGAGCGCCCGGCGCCAGACGAACTCCTCACGATCGCCGAGCGTTGGCGGCCTTGGCGGGGAGCCGCCGCGCGGCTGCTGTGGGCTGAATATGCTCGTGCAAGGCCCGCCAAAAAAGTGCAGACCCCGAAATAAGCAAGCCAACAGCCTGATTTTTCAGGATTCACGGTGTTTCACGGAACAAAATCCTCTAGCGCTTCACATATCCGACATGCGCGGCTAGTATCCCGCCTGACAGGTGGCAAAAAACACGCGATTCGCAACAGAACAACTGCGAGGAACCGCGCCAGTGAATGCGCACGTTAGAATGCCGGACAACTGCCCGGCCCTGGTTTTAAACGCCGACTTCCGGCCCTTGAGCTACTATCCTTTGTCGCTCTGGAGCTGGCAGGAAACGGTGAAGGCCGTCTTTTTGGATCGCGTCAACATAGTCTCCGAGTACGACCGCTTTGTGCGCAGTCCTACGTTGGAAATGCGCTTGCCGAGCGTCGTCTCCTTGAAGACTTATGTTCGCCCCGCGCTTTACCCGGCGTTCACGCGCTTCAACGTGTTCCTGCGCGACCGCTTCACTTGCCAATATTGCGGCGACAAGCACGACCTGACGTTCGACCATCTGATCCCGCGCTCGCGCGGCGGGCAGACGCGGTGGGACAACGTCGTCGCCGCGTGCGCACCGTGCAACTTGCGCAAGGGCGGCCATATGCCGAACGTCGCACGCATGTTCCCGCGCCAGGAGCCCTACCGGCCGACGGTGTTCGAACTCCACCGCAACGGGCGGCTCTTCCCGCCCAACTACCTGCACCAAAGCTGGCTCGACTATCTCTACTGGGACACGGAGCTCGAGCCGTAGGGGTGTGTGGGGTAGAACTGGCAACTAGCGGTGCAGTTGGTCTGTCACTTTCGGACCCCGTTGCAATTCCCTGGCTAGGTAAGTCCTACGGGGCCACCCATGGTAAGCTCTGCTCGCCGATTCGTCAGCCCGGAACTCAAAATGTCCGCCGAAGACACGACCTTAAAGAGCCTCGAAAAAGTTCTCGATCTCATCAAGTCAAGCGGCTGGCAAACAGCTGCTGCTGCTGTCGCGCTTGGTGCTCTGTTGTGGTTCGTGCAAGCCAAGGTTCTACCGCCGTTCGAACAATCGTGGATCATTCACGTCGTCGCCTTCGGATTTCTTTTGTGTGTAGCCCTTACAATTGCGGCCATTTGCTCGACACTTGCCAAACCAGTTCGCGGTTGGATCGGGCGTTTTCTCGCACACCGCTCGCTTTCAACTAAAGCCGAAAAAGCCGTTCACTTCATGACCGAGAAGGAGCGCACGATCATCGGCTACCTCTTGCACCACAAGATGAAGGTATTCGACGCAGATCAAGATGGGGGCTACGCCGCGTCACTGTTAGGTCGCGGGTTCATCACCATTCTAGCGCGGTATGGCCAAATGCTTGACCCGACGCGCGTTCCAATGACTGTTCCTGAGCCCGTTTGGGAGGTCTGGGGGCGACACAGGAACATCTTCCCGTACAAGCCTGTGCTTAAAGATGGCCACGAGATACACCCCTGGCGCATTCACTGGATGGAACGTTAGAGAATCTGCCGCAAAAGCAGATGCGCTGCTAACAAGCAGCAAACGCGTATCGGAGATTTGTACCAATGACCGCCGACGACATAAAAACCCGCATTCGCGAAGCCCTAGACGGCATCGAAATCGCCGACAATGTTGAACGTGAGCAAGTAATCTCTTGGGTAGCGGCCATGCACAAGGCTGCGATGTGGGGCGTCCCAGGGAGAGAAGTTCTCGTCGGCGTCCACAACAAGTGCGTGCTTGAGTGCTGCAACGCAGATCCATCTTGGAATAAGGCCGATTTTATAGCAGATTGACGCATATTGATTAGATCGCGCTGAGTGTAGGCGTCTTCATCGCCGCAGTGATGGCGACGAACTGGTTCGAAATTGCCTTGTCGGACTTCGCAAGGGGGCTCACTCCGACCTACATCGGCTTGCCGTGCTCGACGGGGATCGCTTCACCGCGCTCGAGACGGCTCGCGATGACGAGTTCGATTGCATCTTTCGCCATTTCTAGCGCTTCTGCTTCCGTATCGCCCTCCGTGCAGATCTCGGGCAGGGCCGGAACATGCACAATGAACCCGCCTTCTTCGGCCGGTTCGAGAACGACGGAATATGAGAAATCACGGTCC
>JAYSVT010000246.1:0-13590 GCA_043718455.1 Hyphomicrobium sp. | reverse complement strand
CAGCGAGTAAGAGAATGATTTCGCGGGTCGCGGGCCAGACCCACGTCTCGAACGGCAGCAATAAAAATCCTGAAGGCGCAACCGCCGCCGCCGACATGAGCGTCAAGGTCAGTGTCGGCACCGAATTTGAAATTTGCCGCGTGAGCAGATCGCGCGCGACCACCAATCCGACCGCAATCAAAAGCAGAATGGCGGCCGGAGAGAATGCCGTGGTTCCGGGCCGCGCGATAAGCAGCACGCCAATGAGACCCACAAGTGCGGCCAGCCAGCGCCGCCAGCCAACGGGCTCTTTCAGAAACACCGCCGCCGCCGCCGTCATGGCGAGTGGCGTGAACTGCGCAATGGCCGTCGCATCGGCAATTGGCATGGCAATGAGCGCCGACAAGAAAAACAGTGTGGAAAGAATCTCCATCACCATGCGCCAGCCGAGAAGGCGCTTCGGCGGATTGACCGGGAGGATTAGGCCGCCAAACACTGCGGCAAAGGCGAGAATGTAGATCGTCGCCGCTGTGTTTCTGAGCAGGATCAATTCGCCGAGCGGCATTTGTTCGCCGATCAGTTTCACGCAGGTGTCATTCGCAACAAAGAATGCCATCGACGCCAGCATCGCCAGAATGCCGATGGTGTTGGAGTGGCGCGCGGGCGCGTGTGTGTCGGCGGTTATCATGTTGCGGCAGAACAATCGAACTCAGTTGAGCGGTCCCGCTCTATTTCATGCTTCGCATGCCAGGGAAAGGTTTATGGCTTTGCCGGGCCGTTTGGCGCATTCGCCGGTGTGACGGCAGGAGACTGCGCCGCTGGATCGACAGGTGGCGGCGCCGCAACAATTGGAGCCGCCTCCGTTTGCGGCTTGGCTTCAGGCGTTGGCGCTGCGGGCGCGGGCTTTATCTCTGGCCGCACGCACGATGCCTTGACGCGCCGCTCGGACGTTTCGCGTCCCTCGGTTCCGCGCGCCGCAAACGGCACGAACGATAATTTGGTCAGCTTATAAAGTTCATTCGTGAAGGTTGCGCCGCAGTCGAGAACAAATTGATGCGTTTCGCTCATGCGGCACTTGTCGAACTCGGCTTTGGGATCGCCGTTCGCGAGCCGCGCGTCATAGGCTTTCGTCAGGCATCGATCGACATCGGCCATTGCCGCGACAAGACCATCCTCGTAGTATTTTTCGAGACCCGAGATCAGATGTTCGCCTGTCACTTCGCGGATGGCGAAGATGTTTTGCATCACGTTCTTGTTCCAATCGACGTAGGACTCGTCATAGGCGCGCTTGCGGTACCGGATTTCGTCGATGTCGGCCCCACGCTTCAGGGCTGACGTCACCATGCCCGCACGGGTGCGGCGCTCATAGACGAGATGCACGAGGCTTTCGATCGATTGGCGGCGCGCCTGATATTTAGCGTACGTCTGTCCAAGCCAGGCGCCAACGCTCGCGGTGATGACGCCGTTCAAAACGGCAGAAGCCAGCGCAAACGCGATGAGTTGCTGGCGCGTCAGGCGGGCGTGTTTCAGGAGACCGCGTTGAGACATGAACTTCCCCTCTCCCCGACACACTCAAGTTTCGCGCAACATCGGCCTCTTGAGCACCCGCCTACGTCACATCGTGCCCTGATGGAACGTGGGACTCAATTCAAAACCTTTGGGCCGCTTACTCGCACGAGCTATGCGCGAACGGCGTTCCAGATGGGAAAGGCAACGCACAAGGCATCACGAGTATCGTCTTAAGACTTAAGGCCCTGTTGCGAATGATTTGCAACAAGCATAGTTTACGCAAATGGTTCTTAATTGCAGTTAGTCAGAGTCAAATTTTGCCGCGGGATTTTTCCGTGCATTCAACTTTAAAAAAGAAACGGCGCCGCGAGGGTCTCGTTGAACTCACTCTGGGCGCGCTCGCCTTTGCAGCCGCACTCGTCGCTATGTCGATCGAGGTTGCGGCCGCCTGAGCTGGGTCTTCGGGCCTTGAATGTACGCTACGCGGCGGGCGTTTTACCCCCCCGTCACGCTCATGTGGCGCGCAACGGCCGGCTTCTTGGTGCGCCGGTCGATGATGAAATCATGCCCCTTGGGCTTTCTTGAAATCGCTTCGCGAATGGCTGCGTGAAGAGCCGTGTCATCACTTGAAGCTCGAAGCGGCGCACGTGAGACAACCTTGCTGAATTGGGTTATAGTAGCGGCGAAGCAGCAGCAACCTCCGGGTTAATCATGACGGCGCAGCAACACCCCCGCGTTCAGTCCGATCCGAAAGTTATGTTCGGCAAACCTGTCATTCGCGGCACACGGATCACCGTCGAGCATATCTTGCGCTGTCTTGCGGCTGGTGAAACGCCCGAGCAGATTGTTGCAAACTATCCGCCCCTGACCGACGGCGATATCAAAGCGGCGCAGGCCTTTGCCGCCGATCATCTGGGACACGAAAAAGTCTTCGCGGCCGAGTGATGCCGAAGTTCATGGCCGACGAGTGTTTTTCTGGGCCGATCATCAGAGCGATGCGCGCCTTTGGTTTCGATGTCAAACGGTCTGCGGAGAGTTTGCCCGCCGCCGGCGATGAAGAAGTTCTGGCTGCTGCATTCGCTCAACAACGAGTCCTGCTGACTGAAGATTTCGATTTCGGGGAACTGTGCGTCAGGTTCAAACTTCGTGCGTGCGGGGTTGTTATCGCCGCCGTCAAGGAATTGCCGGAAGCCACGCAATGCCGCCGGGTCGTGCAGGCGTTGGAGCAACTCGGCGACCAAGTGGACGGCTCGCTCGTGACAATAGAACCAGCGCGTGTCAGGTTGCGGCCACTAGAGGCGTAGGTTCGGGCCAAAGTTCCTCAACCCATTTCCTAGTGCCGATATAAATCTGAGCTCCGCCGTTCAGTCGCCATTGCGAACTCATCGCCCCCCGTCACGCTCATATGCCGGGCGACCGCCGGTTTCTTAGTCGGCCGTTCGTGATTGAACAGGACCGACTGACCACGGCTCTATTGCCGCTGACCCTTATTGATTTACCCCCATCGTGTCGCCCATAGCTTCGAACATTTTGTAGACGCTCTCCGCCGCAATTTTTAGAGTCTCATCGGGATGGTCTTCGCAGCGCACTGTCACGACTGCCGAAGTGTCATTCTTTCCCTTCGCACTCATCCTTTCGTAGATTTGTGCTTTGCCTTTCGAAGAGTTCTGCTTGTCAAGTTCTCTGAATTGCCGGTCAATGGCCGTCGCTACGTCGCGCACTTGCGACATATCTGGCGGATTAGCGTCGAAGATGAGGCGCACGGCACGGCATTTTGTTTGATCGCTGATTGATTCGCCAGCGAAGCACAGGGAGGCTGCGAATACCGTGATAGTACCAAACAGCAACCCTAGTTTCATTTGCCTATCCACGAAGCATCCCTACCCCCCCGTCACGCTCATATGACGCGCAACGGCCGGCTTCTTCGTGCGCCGGTCGATGATGAAATCGTGCCCCTTGGGCTTTCTCGAAATAGCTTCTCGAATAGCAGCATGCAGCGCCGCGTCGTCACTTGAAGCTCTGAGCGGCGCGCGCAAGTCTGCGGCATCGTCCTGGCCGAGGCACATGTAAAGCGTACCCGTGCAGGTGAGACGCACGCGATTGCAGCTTTCGCAGAAGTTATGCGTCATCGGCGTGATGAAGCCGAGGCGTCCGCCGGTTTCTTTGACAGTCACATAGCGTGCCGGTCCTCCCGTGCGGTAAGGATTGTCCTCAAGCGTAAAGCGATCCATCAGGCGCGCGCGCACGACCGAGAGCGGCAAATATTGATCTGTCCGGTCGCCATCAATGTCGCCCAAAGGCATTGTCTCGATGAGTGTTAAATCCGCGCCGCGCTCATGCGCGAAACGCAGCAAGGCTTCGATCTCGTCTTCGTTGACGCCTTTCAGCGCCACGGCATTGATCTTAACCTTGAGGCCTGCTTTCAGCGCCGCCTCGATCCCATTCAATACGACGCCAATCTCGCCCCAGCGGGTAATTGCTTTGAACTTATCCGGATCAAGCGTGTCGAGCGAGACGTTGATGCGCTTGACGCCGGCAGCTTTAAGCTCGTTTGCATATTTCGCCAGCTGGCTGCCGTTCGTGGTCAACGTCAACTCTTCGAGCGCGCCGGATTCCAGATGGCGGCCGAGAGACTGAAACAGCCACATGATGTTCTTGCGTACCAAAGGCTCGCCACCGGTGATGCGCAGTTTCTTGACGCCCTGCTTCACGAATGCCGAACACAGCCGGTCCAGCTCTTCGAGGCTCAGCAAATCCTTCTTCGGCAGGAAGCTCATGTGCTCGGACATGCAATAGACACAGCGGAAGTCGCAGCGGTCTGTGACGGACACGCGCAGGTACTCGATGCCCCGGCCGAAGGGATCGATCAGGGGGGTGGCGAGATCCGGGCGTGCACTCTCACTCGTCATAAGGTAGGGCTCCAAGGCGAGGTTATCGTGTACCCTAACATCGGGAGCCCTGAGTGCAAGGGCAAGGGCGCAAGGGCAGGTCCCGCTTTCGTGCTATTCCAGCCAGAAATGGCGCTGCGGCCTTTCGATAAAGCCAGCCCGCGTATTCTGGCGCGCTTGATCCGGCATCGCTGCCGCCAGTCTGACGATACGTTCCTTGAATGCCGCACCACGGATATGGGGTTCGACCGCGAGCAAGCGGGCCGCCAGTGCCGCAACACGCGCGAGCGCGATGCTCGAAAGGTTTGGGTCTTTGGAAAGGCCTGCACCGTCCTCAACCACGAAATGCGACACCACATCGATCGCCACATCGACTGACGACGCGCCCCAATTCGACTTGGGCGCCAGCACGCCTTTTTGATCGCACGCCGCCACCACTAGAAGGTTGGCGGCGCGCGGGTATTTTTCTCCAAAGCGGGCATTGAACGCAGGGTCGAGATCGGTGCCACCCTCTCCCGCCATGACGATAAATAAGTTTTCGCGGTAGTGGCGTGCGGCTGAGTTGAACATTTCCATGTCGATGGGTGTCACGAAGCCGTGATCGATAGCGATGATGCGACCCGGGCTTTGGGCAGCAAATTTGATGGCCTTGGTCAACGTGATTGCGTCATCCATTTTTGCTCTAACGGCAATGAGCGTCGCTGCTTGCCCTTCCCCGGTTACGATTTCCGCAATGCGGGTTCCTGGGCCCGCTGTGCCGCTTGTTTCAAAAGGCCGGCGATCATCATCGATGAAATCATAGCCCGTGATTTCGCCTTCGCCGTCACGGGCGAGCATCTGCGCGAGATGGGGCAGCGTGTAGTCGAGGCCCGGTCCAATCACGGCCACCGGAATGCCGCCCGAGTTCCGGCCCGGCGGAACCGGGGGATCTTTGCTTTGAGCAGTTGCTTGGAACGGTGCGAGGCAAAGCGCGAGACCTATGTAGAGGCCGCGCTTCCCCATCACATCAAGCCCGCTGTTGCAATGCTGCGAACGGCCCGCAGGTTTCTTCGATCAGCTTCGCGAGGCCGGCGACGTCGTTGAGATCGAAAACCGGCTTTCCGTGCCCCTCAATGTCGTAGTCGGCGGCAATGGCGATGACCATCGGATCGGTCGCAGCCAGAAGGCGTTCTGCGGCAACGGCCGAGCGGCGCACTTCGATCTTCGGGATCGCCGCCGACTTATAGCCTTCGACAAAAATGATATCGGCTGGTTTCAAGCGTGCCGCGACTTCGTTGAGCGCCGGTTCGCCGCGCGTATCGATCTCCTCGATAACGGCAACGCGCGTACCCGAGACGATCGCCGTTTCGCTGGCGCCAGCACGGCGGTGACGGGCCGTATCGCTATCTTGCTTGTCGATTTCGAATTTGTGGTGCGTGTGCTTGATAGTTGCGACGCGCAGGCCGCGACTTGCGAAATGCGCTGTCAGCTTTTCGATGAGTGTCGTTTTGCCGGCGTTCGACCACCCGGCAACACCGATCATAGGGGCTTCTGAGCGTGGCGGTTTTTTGGAGGCTGGCATGGTCCCTCTCAGTTCTTGTTATCTCTTGTTTATCTCGGCGCGTCGAGCAGCGCGCGGGCCGCTGCCAGATCGTCCGGGGTGTTGGCGTTAAAAAACGGGTCCACCGTCCGCCCGCCAATGTTGCTCATTGGGAAGGAGACTGCAATCGCGCCGTGACGTTTGGCGAAGGCGTCCACACTCAGTTCGCCGCGTTTTAACGTTTGGCGAGCATCACCCGCCAACTCCAGCGGCCAAAGGGCGATTGTGGGATGGCGCCGCCCGGCTGAAACCGCGAGAACCGGCCGATCCGCTTTGCCTTCGCGGGCTTCCGCTAACCGGTGTACGAGATCAGACGGCAGAAAGGGAACGTCGGTTGAAACGGTCGCCAGCGCCGTCATGTCACCCGCCTTCGCCGCCCAAGCCAGCGCCGCGACGAGGCCGGCAAGAGGGCCATGTTCGCCCGGCCCCTCGTCGGCGACGATGTCGATCCCGAATGCAAAAAACCGCTCCGCTGGGCCGTTGATATTGAGGACAAGCCGGGCGACCTGGGGCCTGAAGCGGGCAATGATGTGCGCCAGCATGGGTTGGCCGCCAAGATCAGCCAGCCCCTTGTCGCCGCCGATTGCGCTTTCCGGGAAAAGCCGCCGTGCCGACCCGCCCGCGAGAATAACTCCGGCGATGGCTGTGTTTGAGGTCATGCAGGGGATGTAATGCGAAACTCGTAGGTTGGGTCAAGTGCAGGCGTCAGCCGGAGTGCAGACCCAACAACTTGGCCGCGGAGAAGAAATGCAAGCGTTGATGACGCCGGCCTTGGCATCGTTGGGTCTGCGCTGACGCTTGACGCCAACCTACAAGTGTTCGCGTCGCCATTCGACCCAGGCCACTTGCTTGCGGAGAAGGTCCCCGAAGGAGAATAAAGGGGCGTCAGTACGGCACACCCGAATCTCTGCTATGCTCTGTCCTTATCGTGCTCGCGTCAAAAAACAAGGCTGGCACTATGGAAACCAACGTCTCCAATCTGGACCGGGCTGCACGATTAGCGATCGGATCGCTGATGTTCTGGCTTGGCTGGCATTCGCCCGAGGCGACGCAAATCGCACCTTGGCTGTTTTATGTGGCCGGCTTTCCGACACTTATGACCGGCATTTTTGGCCACTGCCCGTTTTACAAGTTGCTCGGCATCTCCACCTGTCCAGAGCGGTAAGCGCTCACACGTTCGTGCGTTCGATCTGATCCCGCCCGGTCTCAAGCGCGACGATGTTTCGAAATGGCGAAAAAGGTTCGGGGAGGGGTAGGGCGCAATAGATTCGCCTCTGCACGCTCTTTTTGATTGCCGCCTGTGGCGGGGGCGAAGCGTATTGCGCCGAAAGGCATCAGGCACCGGCATTCGCGTTTTGGTGCATTACGGCTCGCGACACCGCGAGTGGGGTTGGCGGGGAGGCCGCGCGCAAGATTTGTGTGCAGAGGCCGAGCCTAATGCACCCTACATTCCGCGTTTTTATTGCGGGCTAAGCGGGCTTGTAACGCAGGCCCGACTATTGGCGTGATCGCTGGAAGCGTAGAAGCACCAGAGACGTCTCTCCCCCCCAAAGCACACCTGCCTGCGTCAGCCCTGCCGCCCCTTACCCCTTGCTTTTGGGCGTCGAAACCCGCATTTGACCCTCTAAAGATGCGCTGCCCTTGTGGCTGTGCGCCGCCAAACCCCTCAAGGAGACTTTCATGGCTTTCGACAAGGCCGATGTGCTCGCAAAACTGAAGCGCATCAAAGGCCCAGACCTGGAAGGCAATATCGTTGATCTGGGTATGGTCTCCGAAATCTTGATCAAGGATGCCAGAGTTTATTTCTCGATCACGGTGCCCGCCTCCCGCGCTGTAGAATTGGAAGATCTGCGCAAGGCCGCCGAAGTTGTCGTCACTGAAATTAAAGGCGTCGCGGGTGTCACCGCCGTTTTGACGGCAGATGCCGCACCCGGCTCCGCGCGCAAAGCCACGGCCGAAGTCACAAGCCTCAAAGAACACAAACGCGTTGCCGACGCGCGCGCCAAGGGTGCGACGGGCGATGGTGCTGGCCCGCGCCAAGCAGCCGCTCAAGCAACCGCGCCAAACCCGATGGGCAAAGCCGCTGGCATTCCGGGCGTCAAACACGTGATCGCGGTCGCGTCCGGTAAAGGCGGCGTCGGCAAATCGACGACAGCCACGAACCTCGCGCTCGGGCTTCAGTCGATCGGTCTCAAGGTCGGCATTGTGGACGCCGACATCTATGGCCCCTCGCAGCCGCGCTTGCTCGGCATCTCTGGCCAGCCGCAGGTCGCGCATGGCAAGGTCATCAAGCCGATGGAAGGCTGGGGTCTCAAGGTCATGTCGATGGGTTTCCTGGTTGATGAAGGCACGCCGGTCGTGTGGCGCGGTCCTATGGTCGTCTCGGCCTTGAACCAGATGCTGCGCGATACCGATTGGGCCGGTGGCGGCGATGATCTCGACGTGCTGGTTGTCGATATGCCGCCGGGTACGGGCGACGTGCAGCTCACCATCTCGCAGACTATCCCCTTGTCCGGTGCCGTCATCGTTTCGACGCCGCAGGATTTGGCGCTGATTGACGCGCGCAAAGGCCTCTCCATGTTCAAGCGCGTCGAGGTGCCCGTCCTCGGCATCATCGAGAATATGAGCTACTTCGTCTGCCCGAGCTGCGGCACGCGCTCCGATATTTTCGGTCACGGCGGCGCGCGCGAAGAAGCGCAAAAGCTTGGCGTGCCGTTCTTGGGTGAAATCCCGCTCCATATCGACATTCGCGTCAAATCCGACACTGGCCGCCCGATCGTCGCGACGGCGCCCGAAAGCCTGCACGCCGGCATTTATCGCGAGATCGCCGCGAAAGTTTGGACCGAAGTCGAGCGCGCCAAGGGCACACTCACGCCGCCGCCTGTCCTCGACATCACAGATGGCGGCAAGACTTTGAAAGCCGCGTTCCCAGATGGGCGCACGTTTGAATTGTCGGCCGAAATGCTGCGTGTCATGAGCCCGTCAGCGGAAGTGCAGGGCCATTCGGCGGACCAGCGCGTGACGGTGCCGCGCAAGAAGAACGTCAAGATCGCTGACTTGAAACCGGTCGGCAATTACGCGACGCGCATCGGCTTCGACGACGGCCACAACACGGGGTTGTTCACTTGGAGCTACCTGCACTTGCTCGGCCGCGAGAAAGATGCGCGCTGGGCTGGGTATCTGGATGAACTTGCGGCGAAGGGGTTGGGGAGGGAGTAGGGCACCCTGAAGGCGGTTGAAGGTGTCTCACCCATCCCGCCGAAGGCGAGCAAGGACGGAGTGACTGACACCGTATCCGATCTGGCTTTCCCCACCATCTACCCGCGTTCCCGTGCGCGGCGCGGCATCTTCATGACGCTCCGCAGACACGGGATCTTTACCCGCCGCCTTGTAGCACCTTGTTGCACGTAAAGATCCCGGCTCTTCGCGATAACGCAGCCGCGTCATCGCTTCGGCCGGGAATGCGGGTGGAGAGTTTGGCGACGCGCTATCCACCTCGTCATCCTGCTGCCCGATGTCGGGGTTCGCCCAACCCTTGCGCGCCTCCAGCGCCACAGGGCTCACACACGACCTACGCGCGATTGCCTATTGCCGAATGCCGATTGCCCCAAACCTCAGCTTACCTTGCCGCCATCTGCTCCGGCACCTCATAAACCAGATAGCTGCGGTTGACCCAGCCCTTTTGATCGCCGAATTGCACGAGGCACCAAAGCCCCTCGCACGCGCCCGCCATGCGCACGCCGCGTGCTTCAGGCGGTATCGCGCCAACAACGTCGGCCTCCGTGGATGGACCCATCCGCACGTTCAGCACGTCGTCTTGCGCCACGCCATAAACCCAGAACGTTGGCACTTCGTCAGCGCCGCGCGCAACGCTACGCTTGGTAATTTTCGGTGCGACTTTCTGTTTCACGACGGGTGTCGCGATTCGCTTGTCAGTTTGCAACGCAGCCTGATTGACCTTTTTGACGACGGGCTTTGCCGTTGCTTGAGCTTTGACTGGTACTGGGAGCTCGGCCGGAATGTGAGCCGCCGGCTCATAGACCGGCTCATAGACCGGCTCATTGACCTGTGCTTCCTCAGCCGATTTCACAACAGGTTGAGGAAGAGGAGCGGGCGCGGCAACACGCGCCGGTGCCGGCACCGAATCGATCGGCCCGCCCAAAGTAGATTTCTTATTTGAGAGCCCGCGCGCTGCAAGCATCGGCGCTTTCGGCATGATCGTCGCCGTGCCGCTGTCGCCGTCGTCTCGCAACCAAGTGATCTTATGGCCGTCGCGAGTGATCTTGAGGCAGGTTTTCTCAGCCTTGAACCAGATGTTCCAACGATGACAGAGCAGGTCTTGCGCTACCCACCAACGGCCCGTATCGGCGGCCGACCCTAAGAAAAACGCGACGCTTCCAGCTTCTCCTGAAACGGAATTATCCGCGCCGTACTTGACGGGAACTTTCGTGCCTATGGGTGTGTCGATTTCCACCGTCGAACCGGCGACGGCCGCGCGCAACGCTGGACCCGAGAGTGCCTCAGGTTCTGCGAGCGCCCACGTCGAGGTGCCAAACACTGCCAACGCTGCGAGACGCAACGGCGTGCAAAAGGCGCGATGTGCGATGAATTTGATATACGCTGTCACGTGTTACTCAACTACTCTAGTCCGGCATCGCCGCAGACGTGCCGGAAAGCCCCCATCTTCCCCGTTACTCGTGTCGACTCGAGCGACAATCCGTTGGTTCGCTCGTCCCGTAGGCGACGAGATTACTTTCAGCACCCTCAGGGGCAGAATTGTGACGGCTGAACGCCTCATTGCCATCAGTGCCATCAGTCCGCACGTTGGCGCCAATATGCTGAAAGACTCGTTAATGAGCGCGCTCGGACCACCGCTAAAAAAAGAGTTATGCTAGAAACGTCATATGATCTCCGCTCTCCGCCGCAACACCATTCCCCTCATCGTCGCGACCGCCCTGTTCATGGCGAACCTTGACGCGACCGTGCTGGCGACGTCGCTACCGGAAATCGCCAAGGACCTGGGGCTTAACCCCATCCACCTCAAACTAGCGCTTACAACTTACTTGCTGGCGCTTGCCGTCTTCATACCCGCGTCCGGCTGGATCGCGGACCGCTACGGCCCAAAGACTGTGTTCCGCGCCGCCATGGCGGTGTTTGCTCTTGGGTCAATTGCCTGCGGAATGGCGCAAGGGCTGGGCTCGCTCGTTGCCGCGCGCGTCCTGCAAGGCATAGGGGGCGCCATGATGATGCCGGTAGGACGTCTCATTGTGCTTAGAACCGTGCCGCGCGAGGAAATGATCGGCGCCATGGCGTGGTTGACGATTCCCGCGCTGCTCGGGCCCGTGGTGGGGCCGCTGCTTGGCGGCTTTATCTCGACCTATTTCGATTGGCGCTGGATTTTCTGGATCAACATTCCCGTTGCCGTGGTGGGCATGATGTTGATCACGCGGTTCATTCCCGACGTGCGCGACGGCAACTCCGACCGCTTCGACATGAAAGGCTTTCTTCTTGTGGGCCCAGGATTATCGATGTTCCTGACTGGCGCGACGCTGCTTGGCCTCGACTTCGTCAGTGGCAATGTCGTGCTGGCTTTGCTGATGAGTGGCGCGGTGCTCTTGGCGCTCTACGTGCCGCATGCGCTGCGGGCTCAAGCGCCGCTGATCGACCTCAAGCTCTTGGCCGTGCCGACGTTCGCGGCAGGCGTCGTGGGCGGCTTCCTGTTTCGTATAGGCATCGGCGCCGCGCCGTTCTTGCTGCCGCTGCTGTTCCAAATGGGTTTCGGCATGACGCCGTTCCAATCGGGGCTGCTCACTTTCGCAACCGGGTTCGGCGCCATGTTCATGAAAACACAAGCCGCCAGCATTTTGCGCCGCTACGGCTATCGCAATATTCTGATCTACAACGCGCTCCTTGCAGCGGCGTTTTCTGCGATGCCTGCATTGTTCACGGATGCGACCCCGGCTCTCGTCATGACGGCGATATTCTTCGCAGGCGGCTTATCCCGCTCGCTGCAGTTCACTAGCATCAATACAATCTGCTACGCCGACATTCCGCCCGAGCAATTGAGCCGCGCCACGAGCTTCGTCTCGGTTGGCCAGGAACTTTCCGGCGCCGTTGGCGTGTCGGTTGCGGCCCTGGGACTGGAGCTGATGCAGCGCACGCAGGGTGGAGATAGTCTCGCACCAAGCCACTTCCCGCCGGTGTTTATCTTGATCTCGGTGATCGCCGCGTTGTCGGCTATCCTCTACGCAACGCTGCCGAAAGATGCCGGGTCTTCGCTGCTGGTGACACCCGGCGCACGGCGCAAGGAAGCCATCAAAGGCACGGCAGACGCCGAAGGCGGGCATTTATAGGGCGAGGACGAGGCGCGCCGGGTAAAGGCCCCGGATCTTTGCACTGCGCTGCGCTTGTTCTCCGTCCGGGGATGCGGGTGTGAGAGGCGCACTCACTGGTATGATCCGCAGGTGGAGAGAGTTCCCACAACTCCATCCACCCGCATCCCCGGACGGCAGCCGGGCCGCAGGTCCGGCGATGCCGATCCGGGGTCTTTACAGATGTGAGATTGTGAAAGGATCATAGGCCGAGAACGAGTTTCAAGCAGGAGTCTATCCGGGCCATCAAATCATCAGGCACCCGCCCAATGCGCTCCGTGAGCAGTCTCTTGTTCGTCGCCGAAATGATGCTCGTCTGGACGACCGATGGTGCGGACAAACCTGTGCCGCGGGCGGGAAGCCGTACATTCATTTCATAGTGTTTGCGCGATAAATTGCCTGTAACGGGGACTGTGATCACAGTTCTCAAATTGCTCACGTTCAGCTCGTTGGCTGAAACGATCAGCACCGGCCGCCTAAACCCGGCTTCGGACCCGCTTGGCTCGCCGAGGGACGCCCACCACAGTTCTCCCCGCTTCATTCTTTTTACTCCGCACGTTCCACTCCGAGTGTTCGCGAACGGTCTTTTGGCTCATTTCAAGCCAGGCTTCCTCGCCCTCCGAAGGATCGCCTTGATCGGCGATCGTCTTGTTGATCCGCCCGGTCAGCGCGGCACCGCGCTTGGCCTTGATCATGGCCTCAAGCGCGGTTTGATAAAGCTTGGAACGCGAAACGCCGCGCCGCTTGGCTTCGCGTTCGGCCTCGGCAAAGAGCTTGTCAGGAATGGATATGGCTGTTTTCATGGGTCAAAGTATAACCGGAGTTATACCTAAGGGGAAGGGGGGGAGAAGGTCTTCGGCGGATCTCTATTGCGCCGAATCCCGCCGCAACGTCATCCCGTTGCCGCCCGTGACTTACGGGCGGAGCGACGAACGGGACCCACGACAAGCGTCCGCCAATGATCTGGCAGAGATGCGGAAAAGAAGCGCTCGCTCTCGACAACCCGCGTTCCCGGAAGCCGTGGCCCTTGGCGTTAAATGATTGTGCGGACTTTCGAACCCACGGCTATCCGGGATCTTCACCAGAATGAGGCTTGTGAAGGTCCCGGATAACCGCGTGCGTGCTTCGCACGTTGTCGCGGTTTCCGGGAATGCGGGTCGTTTGGGTTTACGCGCACAAGTACACTTAATTTGCGTCCCCGGCCCCGCATCAGCGCTTCCTGGTACAACTTGCTGCGCGAAACGCCGCGCCGCTTGGCTTCGCG
>JAYSVT010000245.1:0-4234 GCA_043718455.1 Hyphomicrobium sp. | reverse complement strand
ATGAATGTCGAGCACGCTGGAGACCATATAACCCGTGTTGACGACAAGTCCGGCGCCGGGTTCCAAGATGACTTCGACGTTGAATTCGGCGCGAAAAGTTTTAATTGCCGCGATGAGTTTTGCGACGTCGTAGCCGGGCATATTGATGAAATGCCCGCCGCCGAAGTTCACGGCCGTGACCTTGCGAATGTAAGGCGCAAAATTTTTGGCGACGTGTTCGATGAGGCCCACGGAGCCATCGTGGCGGGCTTCGCACAGCGCATGGGCGTGGAGAATATCGATATCATCCCAGGGTGCGGATTCAAGCGTGTCGCGGGTGGCGCCGAAGCGCGAGTAGGGCGCGCACGGGTCATAGAGTTCGCCGCCAAGCGTGGCGTTCGAGAACCCGGGATTGATACGCAACCCGATTTTGGTTTTCGGCGATTTTTTGAGGAGCGGAAGATAACGCCGGATCTGATCGGGCGAATTGAAGTAAACGTGCTCGGCCAGAGCCATGACGCGCTCGACTTCGCCAGGAAGGTAAGCGGGTGAATAGACGTGGACTTCCTTGCCGAATTCTTCCCGCCCCATGCGCGCTTCATATTCGCCGCTGGCCGTTGTGCCGTCGAGCGTCTCGCGCATCAGCGGGAAGGCGGCGGGTAACGCGAACGCTTTGGTGGCGAGCAGGATTTTGCAGCCGGTTTCTTTTTTGATGTGCGCGGCGGTCGCGAGGTTGCGCTTGAGGGCGGCTTCGTCCAGCACGTAGGCTGGCGTTGCAATGTCGGGGGGCAGTTTTAGTAGTGTCATGTGCGGCACAAGTCCTGCGAGACGCATCGCGGGCGAGCGACGCTTTGAACGCGCTATATGGCATCGACAGGGCGCGGGGGCTAGAGGCGACACTGTCCGGCGCGACGGAAGACGCCAAACAAACGTTTGTGACGTAGCTATTCCGCGATTTTGACCTCAAAAGTTCGCGTCGCGACTTCGCCGCTGGCGAGCTTGGCTTCGATCATGAACCGGTCCGTGCCGCTGCTCCCCGCGCGCGCCGTATAGTAGATCCCGGTGCCGACTGATTTTTGGCCGACACAGGTGCCTTGGGCGGTGGCGGCAAGCGTCGTTTCCTGGCCGGGCTTGAATGTGACGTCGCCCTTGGTGGGGGGCTGCGAAATAGTGATCTGCGGAGCGGGAAGCGGTTTGCACGCCTGATCGACACCCGCCATCACGAAGACGCGCGCTGGGCGGCCGGCGACGACGGGGCTGGCGCGGGTTGCGGCGTCTGTTGTGGGGGTTGATTCTGTTTGTGCGCCCGCAGGCGGGTTCTCGGGTCCAGGTGATGAGCAAGCCGCGAGTATGACGACGATGAGGGTGAGGCTTGCAGCGGCGCGGCTCATGGCCATGATGGGCTTACTCACTGCTGAGGGTTCAAGTGCCGCGGGAGTTACTCTCCCCGTTCAAGTGCCGAAACGGGGAGAGTAACCGCCTTAAGTCTTCACCGCGAACAGGTCTTTCTGCTCGCTCATCTTCAAGTCGCGCATGTGCCAGGGCAGGCCCTGTTTGCCGATTTCGTCCATGAAAGGCTTGGATGGCAGCTGCTCAACGTTGAACACGCCGGGCTTTGGACCCCATGCGCCTTTGAACAGCATCATGGCGCCGACAACGGGCGGCACGCCGGTCGTGTAGGAGACGGCCTGTGCGCCGGTTTCCTTGTAGCATTGCGCGTGCTCGCACACATTATAGATGATCGTGCGTCTGGCTTTGCCGTTCTTCTTGCCTGTAAAAATGACGCCGATAGACGTGCGGCCGGTGTAGTTCTTGCCGAGTGAGGATGGCGGCGGCAGGAGTTCTTTCAGGAATTCCATCGGAATGAGGGGGTTGCCTTTGTACATCACCGGATCGATGCGCGTCATGCCGACGTTCTGCAACACATCAAGGTGCTTGATGTAGTTGTCGGAGAAGGTCATCCAGAAGCGGATCTGCTTCAGGCCCTTGATGTTCTTGACCAGGCTCTCTTCCTCCTCATGATAGATGAGGTAGGATTTGCGCGGGCCGACTTCGGGGTAGTCGATCATCGTTGAAATCGACAACGCGTCAATCTCGATCCACTTGCCGTCTTTCCAATATTTGCCGCGCTGGGTGACTTCGCGCAGATTGATTTCCGGATTGAAGTTGGTGGCGAAGGCCTTGCCGTGGCTACCATCGTTGCAATCTATGATGTCGATGGTTTCGATTTCGTCGAACAGGAACTCCTGCGCGTAGGCGCAATAGATGTTCGATTGACCGGGATCGAAGCCGCAACCCAGAATGGCCATGATGCCTTTGGCTTTGTATTTGGAGTGATACGGCCACTGCCACTTGTAGGTGAACTTGGCTTTATCGCGCGGCTCATAGTTGGCCGTGTCCATGTAGTGCACGCCAGTTTCCAGGCACGCGTCCATAAGGGCCAAGTCCTGGTAGGGGAGCGCCATGTTGATTAATAGGTCTGGCTTGACCTTTTTGATCAACTCAACAGTAGCTCCGACGTCGTCGGCATCGACCTGCGAAATGTCGATCTTGGTCTTGCATTGCTTGCGCACCTTCTCGCAACTGACGAGGCGGCGCGAGGCGAGGTGGATTTTCTTGAAAACGTCGCGGTTCATCGCGCACTTCTGCGCTGTGACAGAGCCGGCGGCTCCGGCCCCGATGATGAGAACGTTATCCAAAAGCTGCTCCTACATGGCTAGTCCAGCTTGCGCGCCGGGGGCGAGACGCGCGGTAGCAAACGCGGGTCCGACGCGGGAATAGGGCAGCTTGGGCGCAATTTCAATAGCATTTACCGTTGTGACGCCTTGCGCCGGTTCGCCAATGGGGTATTCACGGCCCATGTTTTCAGAAAAGGCCGCAATGACACGCTTGAATCGCAAATTCTGCGTTGCTCCGATGATGGATTGGTCGGACCGGCACTGCCGGTTTTTCCACCGTCAACTCAGCCGTCATGCGCTGCTTTATACCGAGATGGTGACGGCGGATGCCATTTTGCGCGGCGATCGCCAGCGGTTGCTTGGCTTCTCGGACGGGGAGCACCCGGTCGCCTTGCAGCTGGGCGGCTCGGATGCGCTGAAGCTTGCTGAAGCGGCGGCGATTGGCGAGGCCTTCGGATACGATGAGATCAACCTCAATGTCGGCTGCCCCTCGGACCGGGTGCAGGAAGGCCGCTTTGGCGCATGCTTGATGGCGGAACCCGATCTCGTGGCGGCATGCGTTAAAGCGATGTGCGGGGCCGCCAAGGTCCCGGTCACGGTCAAATGCCGCATCGGCATTGACGACCAGGACAGCGAGATAGATTTTCAGAATTTCATTGATCGCGTGGCGGCGGCTGGATGCACGACATTCATCGTGCACGCGCGCAAGGCCTGGCTCAAGGGTTTATCGCCCAAAGAAAACCGTGAAATCCCGCCGCTCGACTACCCGCGCGTTTATCGCTTGAAAGCGAGCCGGCCCGATCTTGAGATCATTATCAATGGCGGGATCGAAACGTTGGACGCCTGCGTGGGGCATATAAAACACGTCGATGGCGTGATGCTCGGCCGCGCGGCGTATCACGATCCATTTATTCTGTCCGAAGTCGATCGGCGCTTCTTTGACGGCCGCGCTGCTGCCGCGTCGCGCGCAGACGCTTTGCGGGCAATCGAGGCTTATGTTGATGCGCATGTTGCGGCGGGTGGCAAGCTTTCCAATATCACGCGCCATGTGCTCGGCCTCTATCATGGCCGCCCGCGCGGGCGCCTTTTCCGGCGCGTCTTGAGCGAAGAAGCTGTGCGGCCGGGAGCTGGTATCGAAGTGTTGCGCAAGGCCGTTGAAATCGCCGAAGGTACAGCAGTACGCGACGAGGGCACGGCCGCTGCGGCCGAGTAAGAAGGTTTGTATGGGACTAACACTTGACGCTGGCGGCATCGCGCTGCTCGGACTAGTGCTCGCACTCGCTGGCGGCGCGACGGGATTTCTCGCCGGGCTCCTTGGAGTTGGCGGCGGCGCGTTTCTGGTGCCCGTGCTCTATGAACTTTTTTCTTATTTCGGTGTCGATGAAGCCGTGCGCATGCACATGGTGCTTGGTACGTCGCTCGCTGTCATCGTGCCGACGGCGCTCAGGTCGTTCTCGGGGCATTACGCCAAAGGCGCCGTCGATATGGCTGCGTGGCGGCGGCTCGCGCCCTGGGTGGCGTTTGGGGTCGTGCTCGGCGTCTTGACGGCAAAATTTGCGAGCACGGCCGGCCTCAAA
>JAYSVT010000244.1:0-4236 GCA_043718455.1 Hyphomicrobium sp. | reverse complement strand
CGTTTTTCGATGGCCCCCAAGGCGTACAGAGACTCGCTCCACTCGCGCAACGTCTGCACGTCGATTTCGGCACCGACCGCCGCTTTGACAACCCACGTGCGATTCAGATCCGCCTGGCTCCATTCGACCATACCGCCCTGCTCACGGTAGGACGGCGCGTCCGCGATCTATATGTCGAAAATCGTCCCCACGAGCAGCGCCTGCGCAAAATCGTGGACGACAGCTACCTTGACGCGCTTGCCCGTGCTGTCGCCGGTGGCCTGGGCGGTAAGATCGGCGTGGCACCGCGCTTGTTCTTGAAGAAACTGGTCGCGGACGTGTTGGATCGAGTCGATCTGCACGAAGATTTCGACCCGCATCGACATTACAAGTTGACGCTGGCCGAAAGCGAAATGTCCGTCGTAGAACGCGCTGCCGCCAACGCGATCTCGGTGGACGATATCGAGCTGTGAGCGAATTCGAGCAACTGCACCCAGCCTTGCAGTACCACGTCGTCAACTCGCTGGGTTGGAGCAAGATGCGCCCGACCCAGTTGGCGGCCATTGCGCCGATTCATGCGGGATCGCACTGCTTGCTGCTGGCACCGACGGCCGGCGGTAAGACCGAGGCAGCGGTGATCCCGATGCTGTCGAGGATGCTCTGCGAGTCTTGGCCGGCAACCAGCATCCTTTACGTCTGCCCGATCAAAGCGCTGCTGAACAACCTCGAGCACCGGCTCTCCCACTACGCCGGACTTGTAGGGCGTCGCGTCGAGGTATGGCACGGCGACATCTCGCAGTCCCGAAAGAATCGAGCGCTCAAAAATCAGCCGGACATTCTGCTCACAACACCTGAGTCGATCGAGGCGATGTTGATATCGGTTCGCGTCAACCGACCAGCATGGTTCGGCAACCTGAAAGCTGTGATCGTCGACGAGTTACACGCGTTCGCCGCTGACGACCGCGGCTGGCATTTGCGTTCGATACTTTTTCGGTTGGACCAATATTTGGAGCGGCCACTGCAACGCATCGGACTGTCAGCAACCGTCAGTAACCCGAACGAATTGTTGGCGTGGTTCGCACCCGGCGGGACCCGCGCAGTAGTCGGTAGCGCCTCGGTGAGCACGGATGCAGATGTGACAGTCGACCACGTCGCGTCGCTCGAAAATGCGGCGATAGTAATTTCGCGGCTATACAAGGGCGAAAAGCGACTGGTCTTTTGTGACTCTCGAAGTAGTGCCGAACAGTTAAGCAGCATGCTGCGCGAAATGGAGATGAGAACCTTCGTCAGCCACGCATCCTTGAGCGTTTCCGAACGCCGACAAGCCGAAGCGGCGTTTTTAGAAGAAAAGGACTGCGTGATCGTCGCTACCTCGACTTTGGAACTAGGCATCGACGTGGGCGATCTGGACCGCGTGATTCAAATCGACTCACCGTCTAGCGTGTCTTCGTTTCTGCAGCGCATGGGGCGCACAGGCCGACGCACTGACGGACACCGGAATTGCCTGTTTCTCACTACCAACGACGACGCCTTCTTGCTGGCACTCGGCGTAACAAAAAAATGGTCAGAAGCTTGGGTTGAGGCTGCTGTTCCGCCCGCAGAGCCCTGGCCTATTGTTGCTCAACAAGCGTTAGTCTTGATACTGGAGCGCGGCGAGCTTGCAGCCTTCGATTTGATCAGATTGCTACGCGGCTCGTTTCCGGAAATCGCTCAGGGAGACATCGCCGTCTTGGTCGATCATATGGTGGCAATGGAATTTCTTGATCGCGCGGAAGATGTCATCACGATCGGATCTGAGACAGAACGTACCTTTGGACGCGGACACTACCGCGAATTGTTAGCATCTTTCAGTGGCTCAATGCAGTTGACGGGGCGGCACGGATCGCATGAAGTTGGATACATTGACCCAACAATACTATCCGGCCAGCAAGAGAGCGTAGTCATCTTGTTGGCCGGCCGTAGCTGGCGAGTTACTGAGGTCGATTGGACCAAGCGAACTGCGTGGCTGGAGCCCGCAGAACGAGGAGGTAAAGCCCGATGGACGGGCAGCCCGCGCAGCATTGGCCAAGCCGTCTGCCAGGGCATGCGAAGCGTTCTTGCCACGGGTCCACCAAAAATCGTCACCTTGTCCCGACGAGCGCAAACGGCGTTAAAACGCCTAACCGAGGAAATACCGTTGTCCTCCGAAGGGCACCATGTGGTCGCACGTACTGACGGCGCGGCAGCACGGACCTGGACATTCGCGGGCACACGAGCCAACCGCACGTGGGCCCGAAATGCTACGGCAGCCGGTCAGAAGGTTGGTTTTGATGCTATTAGTGTGCAGACATCCGCGGCACTACCGAAATACGGTTCAATTGTATTGACCCCGCTAACAGATTCGGAAATTCCAATCTTCGCGCAGTCGATAAAGTTCGCTGCCTGTATTCCAAAAGCGCTACTTGCACGCACGATTGTTGCAAGGAATTTCACGTCAACACCGGAACTGCTGCCAACTCTCGAGTCAAAACGAAAATGAATGGGACATGCAAATTGAGGATCGGTCGTTCGAAGAATTGGTCCGTGATGGGCCGCGAACTTTAACTTGGCTCAGCAGGGAGCTTCGAAGTTGATTGAGCAATTACCGTAGGTACCGCACCCATATCTCGCCGCGCGTTTGGACGGCAGGTAAACAACAACACCTGATGCCGCTGAGCTTAGACATGGACAAAAATGATCATTCAACATTCCCGAATCTTTAAAAACTGTTGCAGTACGTTGCGGCTACTTGATCAGCGATTCCTTAGCCAAATTACCTCATTCGCGTCGAATACTACCCCATAGTTGAACTGAAAATCAATCGAGCCATTTGGTGGTCTAAGACGCCGGCACTCTTGCCTGCGCACTAAATTTTTTTACCTTTATCCGTCCTTGAAATTTGCGCGTCCGGGCAATGTCAAAACTGGTTTGCATTCGCATTAGTGTGTCCATCGAAACACCAAATGCCTTTTCAACGCGGAGCGCCATCTCAGGCGAAAGATTGGCACGCTCATTAAGCAACGCAGACAACGCCGCGCGCGTAACGCCTAGCGCTTCCGCCGCTGAAGTCACGGTCAGTTCGAGCGGATCAATGATTTCGTGCTTAATGAAGCCGCCGGGGTGAGCGGGCTGCTGCATTCGGATTGCGTTCACTGCGACCATCCAAGACTCCTAGTGGTAGTCCTCGTAGTTGAGATCGAGGATCTCGATCTCATCGGAACTGACTCGAAACGTCATGCGCCAGTTCTTAGTTACAAACAGGCTCCAGGTGCCCTTGCGTTGCCCCGTCAAGCGGTGGGCCTTCCAGACGGGAACGGTAAGCAACTCATCTTCGTGCGCCATGTCCTGCAGGAACGAGATCATGCGCCGAATCTTGCCGACCACGGCGGCTTGCAATCCGCTGGCATCGTTCTGTTCGATGAACCGTTTGAGCCCCTTGTGTAGGACGTTTTTGATTCTCACCCATAATCCTATTGGAGAATACGTATAGTGTCAAGCTACACTTTACGAACGAAACTGAGCGTCAACTGAGCGACTCGAGTTTGACGTCTCCGCGGCGCGACTCGGCTTTTGAAGAACTTAGATTCTGTATGCGAACGGCGCCGGATGTCACTTCGGCCAAATGGCTTAAAGACTCCATAGTCTGGTTGGCGGTATGACCTAGCGTACGATCGGACGCGGCACTGCCCCCATGTCTCGCCATGCGTTTGGATGACACGTAAAAAGCAAAACCTGATGCCGCTGAGCCGCATTAAACAACACCCGCTTCATCTGCCCCAACCGCTGATCATCACTATGCACCAGCGCATCATCCAGAATAATCAACGTAGGCCGCCCTGCTTCCTTCAGCAAATCCGCATAAGCCAGCCGACTGATCACCCCCATCTGCTCGCGCGCCCCAAAACTCAATTCCCCAATCGGCCCAGTCTCCGCGCCCGTCTTGGATCCCTTTTCACCAACGCGCGTCAACAACCCCGGCACCAGGTTCTCGCCAACATCCAGCGTAGCCTGCGCAAACAATAGTTGCAAGTACCGGTTCACATGCTTTTGCAGCGGTGCCTGCAATCGCTTGGTCAATTCGCGGCGCTTCGACTCCAGCAGCGACAACAACAGGTCCAGCGCTTCGGCGCGAAGTTTGAGTTCTTGGTAGCGTCGATCGGCCGCGTCGGCACGCGCCGCTTGTTCCGCGCGCTCCTCTTCGAGGCCTTGAGCGCCGGCGTGTTCGAGCATGCCCTGCAA
>JAYSVT010000243.1:0-13800 GCA_043718455.1 Hyphomicrobium sp. | reverse complement strand
TTGCGCATCTCTGTACGTATCAATTCGGTGCCTCCAATATCGCCGCATCCGTGCGATGAGCGTGTGATGAAAGCGTCTGACTTGACCTGTCATCACACGGCCGGGGGTCGCATCATGCCCAAACACTCTGTATCTGCAAACGAATTCGCAATCAAAGCACTTCGCTGTCCCGAAGGACGATCCAGAGTCGTCTATCACCTCGAAGGGCACGGCAACGATGGCCTCAAGCTCTTCGTCGAGCGCTCGGGGACAAAGACTTGGTATTACCGTGCGCGCGTCCAAGGAAGCGCACCAAAGGATTTGCCCCTCGGCCGCTGGCCCGATGTCACCATAGCAGACGCGCGGCGCCGCAAAGCGGAGGCGGTCGCCGCCGTCGCGACAGGTGACGACCCTTGGCACAAGCGCCAAGAGGCGCGCCGAAGACGAGAGGGCATAACCCTCGATCAAGTCTTCGACGAATGGATCGCCGAAGTTGGATGCAACAAGCGCTCCATCAATCAGGATATTCTGCGCTACCAGATGAACTTGAAAGGTGGATACCGTTTCACGCGCGGACGGCTCAACGGCCGGACACACAAGTCTGGGATTGGTCATCTGCCAATCGCAGACATCAAACGCCTCGATATCAGCAATTGTCTGAGCGAAGTCCGGCGACGGTCGGCCTCACAAGCCCATATGTCGGTAATTCTGCTCAACACGGTACTCGGTTGGGCGCGGCAGATGGGGTACATCGAAGTTAATCCTGCAGAAGATCAGCCGTTCCGGCTCAAGAAGAAGGTTCGCGATCGTTACCTTTCAGAGGACGAAATCCGCGTCTTTTGGCACGCTCTCGAAACCGATCCTCACATTATGCCGACGACGCGCATTTGCCTTCGCCTGCTTTTGCTGACGGGCTCGCGCCGTGAAGATTGGGCAGAAGCCCCAAAGAGTGAGCTGCGTGACGGATGTCTTGTCGTTGCCGCTGAACGATTCAAATCGAATCGTATTCACCGCATTCCCCTCTGTCCGATGGCACAAGACCAAGTCGATGCCGCATTGCGGCTCGATCCAAAGTCGCCTGGATCTTTCCGAGTCTCGGCGCCTTTGGTCCGCGATCTCTCACCGGGCGCATGAATGAGCGCTCACTCACCGAAGCCATGGTCCGGTTGGTCCACCGCCTTAAACTCGAACACGCAACACCTCATAGCCTGCGCCACACTGTTGGATCACATTTGGACCGGCTCCGCTTCGATCTGAGCGAAATTGGTTTGGCTCTTGGGCACAAAGCGCGCGGCACAACCGCAGGTTATGTGCACGACATTGATGGCAAGCGGAGCGCCGAACGGCGCCGACCGATCCTGATGAAATGGGAAGAGGAGCTACGCCGTATCATCTCCATAAGCTCGAAAACGCATAACAACGTCCCGCATACAGCATAGTTCAACTCAAACTGAGCCTGTTTTGTTAGCGCTTATTAGAACTTGAAAAAATTAGCATTTTGACGGCGTTTTCGGCGCGCGCCGCACAGCGAAGGAAACCAAATTGTGATTGGACGTGCGGCAATCGTCCGTTAACGTTGCCTCATATTGAGAATTTGTTTCAACCGGAAATGCGGGGGTCCATAACAACGGAGACGAATATGACGTCTCAGTGGAATAAGCTTTGCGAAATTCTCGAGCGTGCCGAAACCATGCCCGCCAAAAGCAAATCAGCTTATGTGGAGGCTGCGTTCACCGCACTTGCCTTGGAATGTCACGCCAAGGAAAAGTCGGCGCGGGATCTCAGGGCTATGCCTTCTAAGATGCAGCGCAAGACCAACGGACAAAAGCCGCGCAAGAAGCGCCGCGCAGCTACTTGAACTTGGCGTCGCCTGCGGCGGCCAGCATCTCTGGCCTTCGAAAATAAATCGCCCGGCCCATGCGGATCGGCGGATAGCCACGGATGAGCACGATCTGCTCGTCGGCCCGCAAACCCTGCACGATCTCATGCGGCAGGATGAGCGGACGCTTCTGCAACGAGAACGATTGCGTGCCTTTGCCCGCCGCGGATGGGCTCAGCGGACCGAACAGCATCGACGTGCCATGTGATTGGTTCTCGACCCGGATGGTTGTATCGCCGCAGCGTTCGGAGAGATGCTTGGCGGTCTCCATGGATTTAACGGCGGCGTAACTGACCAGCGACACACCCTCGAACCAGCTCGTCGCCCCCTCTTTGCCGAAGTGATGCTCGAGCTGGCCGACGCTTTGATAGAGCAGCATGAGCGTGATGCCGTACTTGCGGCCCCGGTCACGGGCCTCTTCGAGAATGTTCATGCGGCCGAGTAGATCGGCTTCGTCGAGGCAGAATAAGACGCGTTTGGCGTGACGGCCATTGGCCTGCACCATGGCCCGCATCAGGCTGCCAATGATCACACGGCCGACGGCGGGATAGCTTTTAAGGATTTCGCCCGGGATTTGGATGAAAACATCGAGCGCCCCGCCCGGCAAGTCGGCGGCCTCGAACGATGACCCGGCCACCAGCGCCGCGTAGGGCTCCAGCGACAGCCACTGGGTATCCTTCGCCACCGTCGAAGCAATGCCGGTAAACGTCTGGTCGGCCATGCCGACGAAGGGCGCCAATGTTTCGCGCACCAGACGTATCGAGCTTTCTGAAACAATGTCTTTGAGCCGCGCTTTCAGGTCAGTCTCCGAAAGTGACGTCAGGCTGCGCAACGCCCGCAGCGTGCGGTCCGCTTCATAGGCGTCACTTGTCAGAACGGTGAGTAGCAGTCCGGTCATCAGATTGTGGGCTTGCGCTTGAAAGTATTCAGCCGCCCCGCCCTCTTTGCCAGAGCCTTCGCCACAGAGAAGTTTAGCGAACGCCACTGCATCCGACGCCTGGTTCGGACTGTGCAGCAAGGGGGCAAGAACATTGAAGCCCTGGATGGTCTCAAGCGGCGCGGTGGGATCGAGAACAACAATCCGGCGCCGGGGTTTGAGGCGGCTGCGGGCCGCCTGTACCAAGGGTGCCACTTCGCAGGCGGGGTCGAGCACAACCATGGAGCCGGAATACCGAAGTGCCGTCGGCACCACGCTCGACGTGGTCTTGAAGCCGCCGGAGCCCGCGAACATCAACATGTGCGTTGATTCAAAATTGAGTTTGAAGGTCGCCAGCGGTGCGCGGCCACCTTGACCCCACGTCGAACGAACCTTGGGATCAAAGGCGAGCCCGGCAATCTCTCTCTCAAGATCAGGCCGGGCGCATTCGCCGATCACGATCTCCCCATCAGGTGGCAGGAGTTGAGTGGCCGCCTCCAAGCTCATCCACGTTGCATCACCAAAGCTGCCCTGCGCAATGCCTTGAAAGTCGACCGTGCCTGCGACCGCACGCTTGAGAAGCAGGGCGATCAGAACCGCGGCAGTTGCGAAGCCGAAATAGAGAACCGGTTCGACATCGGCGAGACGCAGAAAGAACTGCCGCCCGGGCGCGGGCGGCGCAAGGAATGGTCCGAAGCGCTGCGCCGCGAGTGCCCAGAGGACGGCGGTCAATGGGAGTATACAAAGGCAAACGGCGCGGCGTGACATGCCATCGGCATAGGTCATCAGGACGCCAACCGCTGGACCCAGGACCAGGACACCAAACAGCGCCAGCGGATAACTGCCAGGCACGCCCAAACCGGCCGAAGCAATTGCCGGATAGAGGGCCGACAACGTCAGAATCGTGACGGCGATAACGGCCGCAGCACTGATCAGAACTGCGGCATCGCGCCTAAGCGCTGTCATCGCTGCCGCGTGATTGCGTTGCGAAGGCTCGGCCGACCTCGCGGAGGTGCTGCTGCTCGCCCGGATCGCGGGCAGTGTCACGATGGGTGACCAGTAACCCAAGAAGCGCCATGGCATCGATGTGGCCAAGACCGGCCTTAATGACAAGGCCTCCCAATTGAATCTTATGGCGGGTGTCGGCTTTGCGTTGATCGGTCATGAAACTGCTGCGCTCCCTCTCAAGACGCTTCAGTGCGCTTTCGAGCCGGAGGATGTCCCGGCCCGGCGTTGTGAAATCGTTGCACCACCTCTTTCAAGGCGTCTTCGATGGCCGTCACATCGGCGTCGATCAGATGCAGACCGGCACGCTCGCACAAGAGCCCGATGGTCTCACGCCTCTTGCGCATCATGGTTGTGCGCTTAGCCTGCAAAGCTTCAATCTGCTTGTCGATGTTCGTGAGCAAGGCGCTTTGCGCTTTCGCCTGCTTGACCGGATGCGTCTTCGTCATCTGTCCTCGTTGTGAGTTTTTAACGCGCACGTAGTTGCACGCAAAACACTACTCGATGCAACGACTCAGGATAGGAACACTTCTGACGTGCATTCCGTTGCGCGTCAAGAAAAAGTGTGAGAAAGTCCGGATGGCGCAATTATGCAATCTTTGGCGATTGCTGTTGCGGGTGCGCGTTAACACATTTGACGAAGCTCCATGGCGATAGCGCACTTCTCAGCAAGTTTCATCACGGCAGGCCGCAGCCCCGTTGCGGCGGCAGCCTACCGGCATCGCACCGAGATGACCGACAGGACGATTGCGGAGACGTGGTCGTTCAAACGCGAGACAGACCTCGTGCATGCCGAGATTTCCGTGCCGCCGGGCGCACCATCCTGGGTAAAGGAGATTGTCTCAGCAGACACGGTTGCGAAGTCGAGTGAACGCCTCTGGAATGAAGTGGCGGCGCAAGAAAAACGCCGCAATGGCCAGTTCGCGCGAGAGTTCGTCATCGCGCTTCCCTCAGAGCTCACGCGGGAACAAAACATCGCGCTGGTGCGCGAATTCATTCAATCAGAGTTCGCCGCCAAGGGCATGATTGCAGACTGGGTCTACCACGGCAAGCCCGGCAATCCGCACGTCCACGTCATGCACACCTTGCGCGTGATCGGGCCGTCCAGCTTCGGTGCCAAGCGCGTTGCCTTGCGCGACGAGGCCGGAGCCGTCCGCCGTCACAACGGCGTCCCGTTGTACCGGCCATTGATCGGCACGCGCGAAGATTTTAAAGCGCTGCGGCTGGCCTGGGGCGCGACCGCTTCCCGGCATCTTGCCTTCGCTGGGCATGGAGCTGTTGTTGAGACACGGTCGTTTGCAGCGCTTGGACTCGAATTGCCGCCCTCAAGCCATCGCGGGCCCTCGGTGACGGCCCTTCGGGCCAAAGCCAAACCCTGCGGCGTTGATCTTTTTATCGGACTCGATACAGCCGACGCGGCCGCAAAGATTAGGACCAACCCCGCGCTGCTGCTGGACGTGATCACCACAAGCAAAGCCACGTTCTCATCGCGTGATATTGCCCGCGCAGTCCACCGCTACAGTACGGATAAGGCCGCATTCGATCTCATCATGGCCAAGGTCATGAAGTCGCCGGAGTTGCTCACGCTCCGGCCCGATGTCCACGACGCCGAAACAGGGCTCCGCGTTGGGCACGCGGTCTATTCGTCCGCCGCCATGGTCCGGCTCGAAGCGGACATGATCGCTGCAGCGATGAAACTGAAAGAGACAACCCATCATGGCGGCCGCAGGGCGCGTCGCGCGATCACAAAAATTGGTGACAGTAGGTCTCCGATCACGCTCTCAGACGATCAACGCCACGCTTTGGCGCACGTCAGCAGAACTGAAGGGATCGCCGCCATTGTCGGCATTGCCGGTGCTGGCAAATCCACAATGCTCAATGCGGCTCGTCAAGTTTGGAGCGCCTCGGGCAAACGCGTCCTTGGAGCGGCGCTGGCGGGCAAAGCCGCCGAGGGTTTGGAAAAATCCTCGGGCATTCCGAGCCGCACCATCGCGGCCTGGGAGTACGCTTGGAGCCAGGGCCGCGACCTTCTGCAATCGAGCGACGTGCTCGTGCTCGACGAAGCCGGCATGGTCTCATCCAAACAAATGGCGATGCTTGTAGCCGCCGTTGAACGCGCCGGTGCCAAGCTAGTCCTTGTCGGCGACGCCGCCCAGCTGCAACCGATCGAAGCCGGTGCCGCCTTTCGGGCTATCGTCGAGCGGATTGGCGCGGCGGAACTCACCAACGTCCGCCGCCAGCGCATCGCCTGGCAGCAACAGGCGACGCAGGATTTGGCGCGCGGCGACGTCCGGCGCGCGCTGGCCGCGTATCGCGCGGCGGGTTCAGTTCATCAGCCGGCGACGCGAGCTGAGGCCATTGCCGCGATCACGGGCGACTACCTTGCGGCGCGCCAAGACCGGCCCGCATCTGAGACACTGATCCTCGCTCACACAATTGCCGATGTCATGGCCCTCAACGCCGCTGTGCGTGCGGCGCTCAAGAAGGGCGGAGACCTGACCGGAGGGCATTCGTTTGTCACCGCGCGCGGCGCGAGGTCGTTTGCGCCGGGTGACCGCGTGCTGTTTCTCGAAAATCGCCGCTTGCCGTCTGAGACCGGCGCAAACGATCGCATCGCCGTCAAGAACGGCATGCTCGGGACTGTCGTCGCGGCGGGAAACAATGTGCTGACCGTCGCGATCGACGGCGGCGGCACCGTCTCATTCGATGCCGCCACCTATGCCCACATCGACCACGGCTATGCCGCCACTATCCATAAAAGCCAAGGCGTCACCGTTGACCAAACCCTCGTCCTCGCTGCCCCCACCATGGACCGCCACCTCGCCTATGTGGCGCTCTCCCGCCATCGCGCGTCAGTCACACTGTACGCGCTGTCAGAGGGTTTTGCCCATCGCACACTCGAAACAGCGCTGAGCCGCTCGGGCGCGAAGTCTTCGACGCTGGATTACAGCCACGACGATGTGCTGCGCCTGCGCGGGTTTGAGACGCTCAGTGAAATCGTTGAAGCGCTCCGCGCCTTCGTCACAACCCAGCGCCAAGTGGTTGCTGATGTTGCGCGCCGTCTCATCGCCCATGGTCCGTCGGCTCTGCGCCGTGCCCATGCCAGCGATACCGATCGTTCAGTTGCGTCCCTGCGTTCCTTGAAACCTTCACACGAGGACCAGACAACCATGGAAGCCAAAGATTCCATCGTCGACTTCGATCCTGAAGCCCGCACCATCCGCTATCCCTACAACGCGAGCGCCAACGAAATCGTCTCACGCTTTGCGTCCTGGGATGAAACCGCCGGGGTGTACCGGTTCCGCGAGACGACCGACGACCGCGATATGAAAGCGGCGGCTGTAACCGCAGGCCGCATCGTCGCCGAAATGGCCGAAAACCACACGCGCGCCGAAAAGATCATCGCCGCCTATCAACCGGATGATCCAGCGCATTCCGCCGACTTGAAGCTTGGCATGCACAATGCGCGTCTGCATCTGACCATTCCGCCGGGCATGGAGGCCGCCCGCACCGCCGCCAAAGAAATGGGCGCCCATTGGGATGCCAAGAACAAGCGCTGGACAGTTGAGGTCGTCGCCAACAGCGTCAACCTCGTCGAGAATGGACTGCCGCGCGTGGCAGCAGCCATCCACGCCGCCGAGCAGTCGCAGACGTTGGCAAAGTCAATCACCGCTTCTGATCCCCGAATCGGCGTCAGCTTCGAGGGTGACACGGTGTTTGTCCGCACGCCCAACATGCCGTCCGCCAACCAGGAACTGAAAGGAGCAGGCTTCACCTGGCGTGACCGCCAATCGGCGTATGGCGTCGTGCCGCTGAGTTCCGAGCACGTAGCCGAGATCGAAATGGCGTTTGCGGCAGTGACATCCGTCTACGACAAATCCTTGGTGCCGCCGACGGTCGATCGCGCCGACATTGAGCAGCCGCCAAAGGCTGTGGCAGCAGCCTTGAAGCTATCGGAGCCAGATCTGATGGCCCGTTACAGTGCTGAGCCGGTGCTCGCCAACCAGATCAACCGCTATCTCCGGCACATGGAAGCGTCCGCGCCGGACGTGCGCGATGCACTCAAGGCCGGTGATGCGAAAACGCTGGCCGCAACGCTCGGCATCGAGAAGAGCGCTGCCAAGAAGATCACAGAGCTACACGGCAAGCTCGATCAGGCGGCGACCAAGTCGCTGGATCAGAGTTTGGAGCTTCAACAGGCACAAACCCGCCAACCTGCAATGGCGAGGTAGAGCGAGACCCTCACCGGGCGCGGCAACCGCGCCCGGTGAGGCCAATGTTTAAAGTGGATAGACAAAATTATACGAGACTGTGTGAAAAGCCGGACCCCGCCCAATATGGCCGCGAAGCATGATATGGTGCTGCGTCGAAGCGCGGGGGCACTTCATGGCGCGATTTATCGAGTGCAGAGAGCGGGATCAGGCGACGCTGTTTCCCGAGCGGTTGGATGAGGCGATCGATTCCAAGAACCCGGTGCGCGTCGTTGACGCTTTCATCGATGCGCTCGACCTCGCGGAGCTGGGCTTTGACGTTATGCCGGAGGCAACCGGCCGTCCTGGGTATCATCCAGCGACGATGCTCAAGATTTATCTCTACGGCTATCTGAATCAGATCCAGTCATCGCGGCGCCTGGAGCGCGAGTGCGCGCGCAACGTCGAAGTGATGTGGCTCGTCGGTCAGTTGACGCCCGACTTCAAGACGATTGCAGATTTCCGCCGTGACAATGGCCAGTCGATCCGCAAGGTCTGCGCCCGCTTCGTTGTGCTCTGCCGGGGCATGCATCTGCTTGATGGC
Organism: Hyphomicrobium sp.; assembly: GCA_043718455.1. Taxonomy (GTDB): domain Bacteria; phylum Pseudomonadota; class Alphaproteobacteria; order Rhizobiales; family Hyphomicrobiaceae; genus Hyphomicrobium_B. The sequence goes on along the minus strand of JAYSVT010000243.1, from coordinate 5,227 downwards.
AACGCCGTTGCCATCGACGGCAGCAAGTTCAAGGCCGTGAATCATCGCGAAAAGAATTTCACGAAGGACCGTTTGTCTAAACGAATTGCGGCCATTGAGAGCACCATCGAGCGCTATCTCAAAGAGCTCGATCGAGCGGATCGCGAGCGGGAGGTTACTGGCGTTCCTGTTCCCGCCGCCAAAGTCGCCCGGTTGACGCAGGGCATCGAGACCCTCAAGGCAAAGCTCGGCCGTCTGTCGGCGATCGAGGCTCAGATGCAGGCCTCAGGCGAGACGCAAATCTCTCTGACCGATCCCGACGCACGCGCCATGACATCACAAAGCCACAGCGCCTACACCGTCTGGTACAACGTGCAGAGCGTCGTCGATACCGAGCATCATTTGATCGTCACGCACGAGGTGACCAACGTCGGTATCGACAAAGGTCACCTGGAAGCGATGGCCGATCAGGCCCGTGAAGCGCTCGAAACCGAAACCATCGAGGCTTTCGCCGACAGAGGATATTTTAAGAGCGAGGAAATTGCAGCCTGCGAGGAGAAGGGGATCGTCACGTTCGTGCCGCGGCCATTGACGTCGAATGCCCGCGCCGAAGGCCGCTATGACCGGCGCGACTTCGTTTACGATGCCACCAGCGACACATATGTCTGTCCGGCCGGCGAGCGCCTCACATACCGAATGACGACCGAGGAAGCGGGCAAAGTGTTGCGCCGCTATTGGACGAACGTGTGCGGGACCTGCGCCCTGAAGCAGCACTGTACGCCGAGCAAGCAACGCCGTATCGCCCGCTGGGAAAACGAGGCCGTTCTCGAGCGCGTGCAGTCACGGCTCGATCAGCGACCCGATGCGATGATCGTGCGCCGCTCCACTGTGGAGCACCCGTTCGGCACCATCAAAGCCTGGATGGGCGCCACCCACTTCAAAATGAGGACGTTGAAGCACGTCGCGACCGAGATGGCATTGCACGTGCTCGCCTACAACATTAAGCGCGTGATCGCGATCCTCGGCGTGCCGAAGCTCAACAAGGCCATCGCGGCCTTCATTGCATGGCTGGTGATCGCGATAGGCCTCAGGATGGCGGTCTGGAAGCCTGACAAACGGTTTTGTGGCAATATCGCTTGAAAACTCGAAATATCCGCATGGACGGCGCTTTGATCAGGCGGCCTCCACGCTATCCGCGGTTTTCACACGGTCTCATACAAACTCGGACATCGCCATTTGCAAGCACAATGCTCCGGGTCACTATGCTGCGCAAGTCCGCAGTGGGCTATCCTGCGGACGCCAGAAACAACTTAGAAGCTGACCATTTAGACGTTAGGCGGCACCTATACTTAGCATCGTCGCACGCCCGTCGCGGGAAACGTCACCTTCCGGAGTTCCGGTACCTGGGCTCCCCCGTCCGACGCAGATGCACCTAAGGCCAGTTGAGAAAGTGTCCGCGCGCCCATTCTCGTATATAACGACGCGCGCCGTTGTTCCCGACGAGCAGCCAGTCAATCTCGTGCAGCATTTCTCTGTGGTCGTTCGTCCTATTGCGGAGGACCGCGCTCAGAACATGAGAAATCACGGCATAGTTACTAAGTCCAAACGACTCCATGCTCCAGACTAGTCTTATGAATTCGGCAGCCACACTACAATGTGAGGCGGGATCGCAATGCGGGCCGCCGAGCGCTGACGTCGCAATGGTTAAGCGTCGTCCGACATGCGGTTCGCCATTTTCAATGTCCAGTGTTCGAGCCGCAAGCATCCCCGATGCATCGATCCCTATCGATTTCTGGCCCATGTCGATGAGATCAGTGAGCGCCCGCGCGTATTCTGTAGGAGTGAGCAAGCCGCGTTCGCGAGCAATCATGAGAACCGGTTGCAACGATGTCGAACGAACACCGATCTGGTGCCCAACCATCCGTGTGAAAAGGTCATCGACTACCAACAGACGGGACGCGCTGCTTGCAGCGAAGACATCATCGAAGAATCGCGCACCCGGAACGGCCGCCAGCCGTCGCATCACGAGCGGCGGATCGACTTTCGGAGTCGCGGGCAGGACTTCGGCATTTGCCAATAGCCAATCGCGATCTTCTAGTATCAGGCATTTGGTCTTGGACTGTTGCTCGGGCGAGTACTCCACCATGACCATCCGTCCATCGCGCATCGCCATACTGCCTTTAGGCTCACCGGCGAAAGCATCCAGCGACTGCGTGCGCGCATGATAAATGTCCGCCGTGGCCTGTGTAATGCCGATTGGCCCACACACCGTCTTTACGATTCCTTCCAGGCCAAGCCGACGAACACAGTGATAGGTCGCGGCATCGATCACGCATCCGCCTGCCTTCTGTTCTTTTACCTGCGCAATTGTGCCATCTCGCTCTTCCCGCGTCCCAATGGACACACGATAGCTCTTCCCAAGTTCTGCCAGCCCCAGCATCGCATCTATAGGATCAAGCCCGCACAGGTGGGCCAACATCGACAACGAGATACTGCCGTCTTCGTATTGCTTCGTTTGCGCCTCGATGTGGTCTGATCGCTCACGCAGCATCTCCTCTATGGTCGTCAAGTCGATGTTATCGGCAGTTCCTATCTTGACTTGCTTGAACCCTTTGGCCGTGGGAAAGCGGTCGTTGAAGCGACCGAGAGCCGTGTGGAAAGCTTCCAGGAACTTGTGTTTGGCCACGAGGATAGTTGCGAGCGTGCCGTCGCTCGGCCACTTGAACGTGTCGTTCTCCTTCAGGCCCTGAACGAGCTTCGCGATTTCGTGATCTGAGGCTATAGCGTCCTGCATGACGCGTATCATCTCGGGATCATTCTCGATGACATAACGACGTCGCTCCCCGTTCGCCAGCTGCACCTCGAATGCGTGGTTGAGTCCTATGACCGGATCAAGAACGTGATCTCGGTCTGACGATTCGCCGGATAACATCGCGCCCATGAACGACATCCAGGCACCAGGATCATCACGGTTGAGTCCAAAAATGCGATAGGCAAATGCCCGACCACGCTCTGGCTGGCCATATGACGTAAGGGCTGCAATCAGCCTTCTCTTGTCGGCTAAAGTTCCTTCCGCTTCTGTCTCGATATGCTGTTCAAGTATTTTTCTGACACGTTTTTCTGCACTTTGACGAATTAGAGCGTCAAAATGCCAGAGCCGGAGATCAAGCCGTTGTGGTGAAGCGGTGCACAGGCGTGCGATATAAGGTTCCGCCGCTTTTGCATCTCCGACGTTCCAATGGTACGTCGCAGCCATCCTGATATAAAACGGCAATGCGAGCAGCGGCGCCGGTATCGCCGCCAGTATGTCTCTTGATCGGGCGAACAGATGCGCCCCGATGCTTGCACCCAGATAGCTGCGCAAGCTTACGCTGTCGCGGCATAGATCAACGCGACCGTGCAGCAGATCGGATGCTGCCTCGTAGGCGTTATGCCACTCCAGGAACTGCGCCAGTTGCAAGCGGTCCGCAAAACTCAGTGTTTGTTCGTGTTTCGGAAGTTCCTTGAGCATGTTGCTGACGACCGGCGAGATCTTATCGTCTGCATCGTCAGTCTCTTCCTGCTCTACCTCTGCTTTGATTAGGCATTTTTCGATGACTCGCGCACGCAGGATTGCTACCGTTGAAAAAGGTGCACCTTGCTCTTCCAGCTGCCGAAGAGCCTCCATAGCGCCAACAGAATCCTTCTCTGCGAGTGCGATTTCGCACTTCACTTCGGCCACGATGCTGCGCATGTCCTCTGGCAGCTGCTCTATTCGCAAGCGACCCAATGCCGAACGCGCGCGCTCTGGCTCCTTCGCAGCGGTCAATTGTGCCAGAAATAGGACGCCTTCGGAATCGTCGATAGATTCGAGAAGGGCTGCGGCTTTTTCGTTTTCGTCAAAGTGTAAGTGCAGCAGAGCTCGGGCCCTCACCAGGCCCGGGTCACGAGCCACTTTCTCGATTGTTTCATCAAGTATGCGCGCGGCGCTTTCGTCGCCTCCGACAAGTCGGAGGCCGGCAGCCGCATTGTTCGCTAGCGGAAGCGCCTCATCCGTCCGAACATCTTCCATGTCCATCTCACTGCGCCAAAGCTCTCGTAACTTTGCCGCGGCTTCCGAAACTTCCATGAGAACCTTCGAATCGCCTTGCTTACCGAACATGACCTCGCGATCCGCAAGGGCAGGCTCGATAACAGCCTCGGCAGCGAAGCGAGAGAGGTGACGATTGCCAGGAAACTTTGCTCCGGCCTCCTTGGCAAGCTCCAGCCACGATGAGTTGTTTCGCGCCCGGAGGAAGACTATTGCCGCGGTCAGAACTTCGGCAGCACCGCGTGCTTTCTTTGGCACGAGCTCAAGAGGCTCGGACGCGCTTTCATCACGTACTTGGGATTGAATGAGTAAACTTCCAGCCGCCGCATGATCAGGCTGCCTCTTCAGAACGGCGGCCGCACGGCCACGGGCACCGTCTTCATCCCCGCCTACCAATTCTGCGTATGCAAGATTAACTTGCGCCTTGTCATCATCCGGCCTGAGCGTCAGTGCCTGACGGAAATACTTCAAGGCCTCTTCGTTACGACCCGCGTTGAAGTGAATCAATCCGATGTTGGAAATCACGCGGTACCTAGCATAGGCGGGCAGTGGCTGCGCTTCCAGCTCCACCAAAGACTCGAGCGCTGTTTTCGTTTTTCCTTTCCCGATCAGCTTGCGGAGCTCTGAAATTCGGCCGTGAAGACCAGCTGGCTCATGCTTTGCTTCGGGGGCTAAATCCACATCATAGTCTTCGGCGAGTGCCGGGACCGAACGCAGTAACCCGTCGCTCAGCCTTTGGATGATGACCATCTGCTCGTCAAGCTTTGCCGAAAGCTGGTCTGAGCTTTCTTTGACGAGTGCAACGACTGGCGCATCCATGACCGGACCGGCAGGCCAGAATGCCCTCAGCGCGCGCGGATGCTGCGAAATTTCATGCTGCAGATCCTGCCAGGCCATTACGGTAACCCGGCAATTCCATCCTGAAGCCTTGAGCTCTTCTGTCAGAGAGGCTGCAGCCAGCTGGAGGGCCGCGTCTCGATCCGTAGTCGTGGCAAAGATCAGTTCAGTAAGCGCTGGTTTAATGACACGGGCTTCCCCAACGTCGCCGCGCATCTTTTTTTCGGTCAGGGGCGACTTGATTGCGGATTCCGGTGATTGCGGACAGTGATTACGTTTGAAGGCGGACACGATTACGGTCCAAGGCGGACAGCATTACGGTGATTGCGGACACCCGCTCCC
>JAYSVT010000242.1:0-4281 GCA_043718455.1 Hyphomicrobium sp. | reverse complement strand
GTCACGCGGGTTCCGAGATTGGTGACGTTGTTGTTGATCGTCGTGACAGTGCCTTCAACGGCCGTAGTCCGGCCTTCAAGGCTGGTGATGCGCGTGCCATGACCGTTGACTTGGGTCTGTAGCGCGCCGCCGTCGCCCGCGAGATTGCCGTTGGCGTCGGTTGTGACGACTTGAAGTGAGCCGGATTGCGCCGCTTTGCTGGCGGCTGACGAGATCCCCGTCAGTGTGTATGTGTTTGTTTCCGTACCAAACACTTGCTGGTTGTCGCGAGACGTCGAAACGCCTTGGCCGAAAGCCGCAGCGTTGTTGTGCGTCGCGCTTGCGCCTTCGCCAACAGCGGTGGCGCCTGTTCCTGTCGCTTGGCTGAATTCGCCAAGTGCCGTTGAATTGTCTCCGCTCGCAACACTGTCCTTGCCGTAAGCTGCAGAGTTTAGCCCTGTCGCCCGGGCATTCGTGCCAACCGCTGTAGAGCCTGTTGCCTTGGCGCCTGCACCAATGGCAACAGCACCCACAGACGCGGCCTCCGCGCCATTGCCAACGGCCGTTGCATTCGTTTGCGTGGCCTGAGCGCTCTGTCCAAGTGCCGTGGCGCCCTTGGCTGAGGCGACAGAACCGCTGCCAAATGCTGAGGCGTTATCTGCGCTTGCGGCCGCATTGGTGCCTGTTGCCGTGCTGTTTACGCCCGACGCCTTTGAGGCGTCGCCTAATGCCGTTGCGGCTAAGCCGCTGGCAGACGCATTTTGCCCGTAGGCCGCCGTTCGATCAGCTGTAGCCTCGGCACTTGCGCCTGTCGCCGTGGCGCCAGTACCGCGCGACAGCGCGTTAACGCCCACGGCGGTGCCGTAATCGCCGAAAGTTTTGGCGACAACGCCGACGGCGGTTGAGCTTTGGCCCTCCGAGTATGCGCCGCGTCCGACGGCCGTCGCATTGTCGCCGATGGAGCGCGCAGATCCGCCAATGGCCGTGGAATTCAATCCTGACGCGCTGGCTGACTTGCCGACTGCGGTCGTATCGACGTTGGAAGCGATTGCGTTGTTGCCAACCGCTGTGGCGTTGTCTTTGGTTGCAAGTGCTGCGCCGCCAACGGCCGTTGCGTTCGTGCCCGCAGCTTGGCTATAGCCGCCGATGGCCGCGGCGTCTGATCCCGACGCTGTCGCATAAGCGCCCAGTGCCGTTGCATTCACGCCGCTTGCTTTGGCGACGTTACCAACCGCCATCGAGTAGCCGCCGCTGGCGGCCGTAAGATTGCCAAAGGCGGTTGAGCCTGTTGCCGACGCATTGGCATTAGTGCCGCAGGCGATGGCCAACGATCCGGCGGTTGCTCCGCCGAAACTACCGCCATACTGCTGGCAGATGAATTGCGCGTTCGCAATGTCGGCACCCGCCGTCATGTAGAGGGCGAGCGTCGCGGCACTGGCTGAGGATTTAAGAAACGCCGATAACCGCGACTGCAGAACGGTCGCTTCCGGAAGACGATCCGGCGTCTCGATTTTAGACTTGTCTGCTGCCGGCACGTCTGGATTATTGGAATTAGACGCAAGGCAATTCGTCCGCCCGGAGGGCGGCTTGGACAGGGAACGCATGTACTAAACTCCTGTTGCGCAACCCGGCCCGAGCGGACGATGATTTGTGTAAATCGGCCTGAGAACGGTTGCGGGACACATCCGCAAACCTAATACACGCTTAAATTGTTAAATTAACATTAATGCAATTTCAAGTAGTATTTGAGATACATCTTCAATTAATCGACTACGGGGCAACGAGACGTGCGTAGCCCTGCTCAACGGTGTCGTCCAGAAGGGCCTTGTAGCGGGTGTAGGCGGGGTGAGGAGGCTTTAGCTCGCCGAGCTGCGCCGATGGAAACTCTTCCTGGCGCACGTAAACAATGGGCGTGGCGACGGGTACATACGTCGCGCGCTGTTTATTCAAAGTTGTGATGATGCCGCGCATTTCGCCGCCGCGATCGAGCTGCGAAACGATGATCATGCGCATTGCACCTTTGGTTAGCGACACGAGATGGATGAACATCGACGAGGCTGGAATATACAGCCGCCCCCGGTGCGAGTAGGGGGCGTCGGGCCGGTCGCGTTCTTGAAACAACAGGCTCGGCCATTCGGGATCCCACACGATATCCGTGCGGTAGGCGACAATCGTGTCTGGCAACGAAAACGCACGCCGCACGGTCAGGTAACTGCCGATGTAGTGATCAACCGCCGCGCGCGTGTAGGCGCCCATATAGGTTGGAGAAACGAGGCCGCCATCGCCTTTGAGTTCTTGTGGCCCGTGCGATGGCTGCTCCACTTCGCCATGCCAAGCGTCGCGCAAGTTCGGAAATTCGAGGCCAAGCACCATGCACACATCAAACAGCGTTTGATCGCGCACCGAGCGCCCGCCGAGCAAATTCTGAATTGTTTTCTCGTGACAGTCGGACGCGTCCGCGAGTTCGGCTTGGGTCAGTTTTTTCTCGACCATCGCCGTCTTGATGGCGTCGAGCGCATCCTCGCGGCAGAGCATGATGGCGTCGCTACTCGAAGACTGTTTTTTCATACGCGCACGCCGGAGTTCCCCGCCAAGTCTTGCTGGAAAGTACCGGTTTTTATCGCATCCCCGCAATCGAAATCGGCGGCGTGGCAAGGTTAAGGTGCAGGCGGTGTGACCTGTGTGCCGACAGGCTCCGGAAGCCCGCGGAAATGCCGGTAGGCGAGGGAGGCGCGATATGGTTGCGGAGCGGGAGCGGTGTAAAAGATCCGGCAGCAACCCTACTTCCCCAATACTTCCAACTTTACCGGCATCACGCCAATGCCCGTCATGCCGAGGTCTTCCGCCGCCTTCTCCGAAAGATCGATAATGCGCCCGGGCTTATAGGGCCCGCGATCGTTGATGCGCACGATGACGCTTCTTCCTGTGTCCGCGCGTGTTACGCGTACACGCGTACCAAAGGGAAGTGTCTTGTGGGCTGCCGTCATGGCGCGCTTGTTGAAGCGCTCGCCCGTCGCCGTCATCTGATCTTGCCAATAGTAAGACGCCTCGCCGTTCAACGCGTGCTGAGTGCCGGTCAAGCGCGGTCCGGCGGCGGGCCGATAATCACCGTCGCGGGTAATCGACCCTGTAGTTATCGAATCGGAGCGTGCCGCAACGACGGTTGTGGTCCAACCCAATTCGCCCGCATCAGTCTCGTTGGCGGCGCGAATGACCGACGTTTGCCATCCGCTACCAGCAGCGGCCGGCGTTGCCGTCAACATCACAACGAGCAGTTTGAAGAGATGTCGCACGTGCCCCAGTCGCCCCCAGCCCTAGCCTCTCGTCGGCCTGCGCGTCGAATTGAGTTGTTGGCTAAGCGATTCGCGGGGGCAAAAATAGGACGGGCGGCGAAAGGTCCCCTGCCGCCGCCCATCACGATTTCGAAGTGTGGATAAATCAGCCCTTGCCGAGAACTGCAACCTTAACCGGTACGACGCCCGAGCCCTGCATCGAGATTGAGTGTGCTGCTGCCTTCGAGAGATCGATAATGCGGCCGGCGATGTATGGGCCGCGATCGTTGATAGTCACAACGACCGACTTGCCGTTGTTCTGGTTCGTGACGCGCACCTTCGTGCCGAATGGAAGCGTCTTGTGAGCGGCCGTCATCGCATTCGGATTGAAACGGCCGCCGGACGCAAGCGCCTGCGGCTGCCAGTAGTAGGAAGCCTTGCCGGTCAGCGTATAACCGCCGCTCGAACCGGAATCGCTATTGCTATAGGATGGCTTCGACTTCTTGCTGCTGGCCTTGTAAGACGTCTTCGCAGACTTGCCAGATTTGCCGCTTGAACCGCTTTCGCAAGCGAACGATGGGCCGGTGCATTCCCAGGATGCGCTGGCAGGTGCGGCAGCGGTCATCAATGCTGCAATCGAAACGGCGGCAACAGCGAAAATCTTACGCATGATATAACTCCTTTTGTGCTTCGTGGGCGGTTGAAATGCCGGGCCGAAAACGCGCTCGGCCCGAACCTTGGTTCACGTATCATTTGCCGGCGCATTCTCGCGGCCGGTAGCCAATGCAATTCAATCGCGCGGAAAGGAGCACCGTGAGTTACAAGCGTCAACCCAAAGCTGTCTTTCTATCTTAACGCGATCTCACATTTCATTGAAATTATTGGTTTTATATGGACACATAAGGCGGCTCGCGACGGCAGGCCGCACACTTAGGGAACCTCTGAGCAACGCTTGTGTTTGACGGTTGGCGGGCTGCGGCGAGGTTTTTTCGTCACTGGTCGGCGTTTTTGCGCCGTCTCTCAAGCTCGC
>JAYSVT010000241.1:0-13870 GCA_043718455.1 Hyphomicrobium sp. | reverse complement strand
GATGCTCGACAAGGAATCACAACCGATTCCAGTGACTCAAGAATTTTCACGAAGGTGCGTCGCTGCGGATCGCAATATTTGTGGGTAATTGAAAGCTTGGCCGGATGCTTACGATGAGTGTGACGCCGTCGTTTTGCAACTACTGATCCAGACGAGAGATTCGGACTCGATACAGCGCTACGCAAGACAATGCCAGCAAAGTCATCGGGTGCGCTGACGATTGAGATTTGGTCAAAGAATCGTCGCTGACAACGTATCGATTGGGGCGGTTCGCAGGGAGCCGTGTTGAGCTCGTCCAAGAGAACGAATAGGAGCAGACTATATGCAGTTCTGGTATTTGCCATTGACGCCGCGCTACTTGCTGCTCACGATTTCTCTTGTCGCGAGTCTAACCTTCTCAGCTACCGCGATACTGTACTCTGACATGATCAGTTATTTCGCCTTGCCGCTCGTCTTTTTCGGGACTTTGGCTGTGATTGGCTTGCGCGATGTAACGCAAACCAAGCATGCAATTTTGCGCAATTATCCGATTGCCGCACACCTTAGGTTTTTTCTTGAAAGCATTCGACCGGAGATGCGGCAGTATTTTTTCGAGGCAGACAACGACGGAATGCCGTTCCCGCGCGACAAACGCGCGATTGTTTATCAGCGCGCGAAGAAGGAACTCGACAAGCGCCCTTTTGGCACACAGTACGATGTCTACGACAGCAGGTATGAGTGGTTAGCCCATTCCATGGCACCATCGTTGCTTGCCCATGAACCCTTCCGGGTCCTAATTGGCGGGCCGCAGTGCACACAACCTTACTCCGCTTCCGTTCTCAACATATCGGCTATGAGCTATGGTTCACTTTCTGCGAACGCCATCCGGTCTCTCAACAAAGGTGCCAAATTAGGTGGGTTTGCACATGATACCGGTGAGGGCAGCGTCAGCCCCTATCACAAGGAGTTTGGGGGAGACCTGATCTGGGAGATTGGTTCGGGTTATTTCGGCTGCCGGAATAAGGACGGCGTATTTTCACCCGAGAAGTTCGCAGAAATAGCTGCGGACCCGCAGATCAAGATGATCGAGATAAAGCTCAGTCAAGGTGCAAAACCCGGACACGGCGGGGTCTTGCCAGGTGCCAAAGTCACGGCTGAAATTGCGCGCATTCGTGGTGTCGATGAAGGACGGGACTGTATCTCGCCGGCACGGCATACGGCATTTTCGAGTCCTTTGGAGTTGGTGATCTTCATTTCGGAGCTGAGACGTCTTTCAGGTGGAAAACCGGTCGGGTTCAAATTTTGCGTTGGGCACCCATGGGAGTTTCTTGGAATCGTCAAAGCATGTCATCTTACGGGTATTCTGCCTGATTTCATCGTCGTGGATGGGAACGAAGGAGGGACCGGTGCGGCGCCGCTTGAATTTATGGATCATATCGGAACGCCAATGCGTGACGGCCTCGCTTTCGTGCATTCCGCTCTCATTGGGGCGAACCTCCGCGACAAAATAAAGATCGGCGTATCGGGCAAGATTACGACGGGTTTTGACATGGCGCGTGCAATGGCGCTTGGTGCCGACTGGTGCAATGCCGCACGAGGGTTCATGTTCTCAATAGGATGCATTCAAGCGCAGCAGTGTCATACTGATCGTTGTCCCACGGGGGTGGCAACACAAGACGCAACGCGACAACACGCGATTTCCGTTCCTACAAAATCTGAGCGCGTTGCGAGCTTCCACAAGGAAACCGTTAAGGCCTTGGCCGAGTTGGTTGCGGCCGCAGGTCTTAATCACCCCGGCGACCTCCGCCCGGACCTCTTCATGCACCGTGCCGCCCCCGATCGCACCATCACGTTTGCCGAACTCTATAGGTGCATGATGCCTGGGGAACTGCTGGCTGGTACGGCGCAGAGGCTTTATCGCGAAGCTTGGGAATCGGCGCAAGTTAACAGCTTCTCGCCGCAGGTAACCCGGTCCGTTTTGCCAACATCAATAGCTGCTGAGTGATGCTTTTGGTTAGAAAATCTGGATAAGGTTTCACTGCTTTACTAGGCCACAGACTCATTAAACCGCATCCAAATGCGGATAGCAGCCAGTTTTACTGAGGCCATGAAGTTGGCATCGTGGCGGTCGAAGCGGGTGGCGATGGCGCGATAGTGCTTAAGTTTGTTGAAAAAGCGTTCGACGCGGTTGCGCAGCTTGTAAGCGAAGGGACTGAATGCCGGCTGTTCGACGCGATTTGATTTCGGCCGGATGTTCGCATACCCGCCCTGGCCAGCGATTGTCTCCCGCAGCGCATTTGAATCGTAACCGCGATCAGCCAGCAACATGCAGCCGTCGCCGAGCAAGCCCAGCATGTCAGCCGCGCTCACGCCGTCATGAGCTTGGCCTTCGGTCAGCTTGATTTGGATCGGGAGTCCGTGCGCATCGACGAGCGCATGGATCTTGGTCGTGAGCCCGCCGCGGGAACGTCCCATGCAACGGCTACGGCCGCTTTTTTTTCGCCATTGGCCGCATGCTGGTGCACGCGCACGACGGAACTATCGATCATTTGGATCTTGCCGTTGTAGGCTTTTGAGACGGCATCCAAAATCCGATCCCAAATTCCCGCAGCCCGCCAGCGGACAAAGCGATTGTAGCAGGTGGTGTAAGGGCCGTATCGTTCAGGAATATCTGCCCACGGTGCGCCGCTGCGAAGCCGCCAGAAGATGCCGTTCAAGACGCGCCGGTCGTCAACGCGCGGCACGCCACGCGTTTTGTTCGACAAAAGCGGCGCGATGATTTTCCACTCGGCGTCTGAGAGTTCGTAGCGTGCCATCTCAAGCTCCCCCGTTTGGTAGCTTGAATCATTGTTCGCGCGATTTGCAAAGTCAGTTTATGAGTTTGTGACCTAGCCGTTTTAATATCATTTAAACTTTCTTTTTGCAATTTCCCGACAATTGTGTAACCGCCGGTGCAAAAGTAGGCCAGTGGAGCGGTAGCTAAGTGCTGTCGCGTGGCGGAGTAAAACCCGGCCACTGAATAGGCTGATCCCTCAACGATTCGGGGGGATGGCCAGGGATGTATGCCGTGGAAAATTACGCGGCCGTTCGGCAATTTGTATTTATTGAAGGTAAGAGCCGGCGCGAAGCGGCCCGCTTTTTCGGGCTGTCGCGGGACACGGTGGCGCGGATGTGCCGGTTTTCGGTGCCGCCGGGTTACACGCGAACGAAGCCGCCGCGCAAGCCGAAGCTCGGGCCGTTGTTGCGGTGATCGACGCGATCTTGGCGGCGGACAAGTTGGCGCCACATAAGCAGAAGCACACGGCTGCGCGGATATTTGAGCGGCTGCGCGATGAGCACGCCTACTCTGGCGGTTATACGGCGGTGAAGGACTACGTGAAGATCGCCAAGGGTTTGGCGCGCGAGACGTTTGTTCCACTGGCGCATCCGCCAGGCCATGCCCAGGTCGATTTTGGGGAAGCGATTGGCGTGATCGGCGGCGTTGGGCAGAAGCTTCATGTGTTCTTCATGGATCTGCCGCACTCGGATGCGCCATTTATCAAAGCCTATCCAGCCGAAACAACAGAAGCGTTCTTGGATGGCCACGTGTCGGCGTTTGCGTTCTTTGCCTCCCTGTCGCAGACAGGGCAAGCAGGCGTGCCACAATCGACTTTATACGACAATACGAAGCTAGCGGTCGCGCGCATTCTGGGTGACGGCAAGCGAACGCGGACACAAGCGTTCACAGGTCTCGTCAGTCATTACCTTTTCCGTGATCGCTTCGGCCGTCCAGGTAAAGGCAACGATAAGGGCAAGGTCGAGGGTCTCGTTAAGAACGGACGCCGCCGGTTCCTTACGCCTGTGCGGTCAGCTGCAAGTTATACCGCCGCTCCTAAATTTTGACCGTTGGAATCCACGGGTATGAAGTGAGCGAGGCGATGCGTCCGGTCTCGGCGGCGAGACGGTTCCAGGCATCGCATGCGGCGCCGGCGATGGCGTCGTAGCTGGCGAGCAGGCGGTGCGAGAGAAAACGCTCTTTCAGATAGAGCCAGATGCGCTCGACCGGGTTCAACTCGGGCGCGTATGGCGGCAACGGCACGAGCGTCACATTGGCCGGCACGACGAGCGCGCCCGAGCCGTGCCATCCGGCCCGATCGAGCACCATCACGGCATGCTCATCGCCGGCGATCGTCGCCGCGAAGCGATCGAGGAATTCCTGCATGGCGTCCGTGTTCACATACGGCATGACGAGGGCAAAACCATTATCCGTGCCGGGTTCGACGGCTGCAAAAATGTAGGCGAATGTGAAGCGCTTATCGGCGAGCCCAGGAGGACGCTCGCCACGCGTCCACCAGACGTGACAGGTTCGGCCCTTCTGTCCGATGCGCGCTTCGTCTTGGAAGAATAGCCGGATGCGCTTTTTTTTTGTGTACACTGAACGCGTCTCAGCAGCCGTGGGGCTATTTTTAAAGGCCGCTTGAGCGGCCAGATCCTTTTGCGGATGACTTGGTCTGGACTTTTGCCTGGAAAGACCGAGGTCGCGCAGGATGCGCCCCATCGACGTCGCATGCAGACGCTTGCCGAACCTGTCCACGCAAATCGCGACGAGATCGTCGCGCGTGAATGCTGAGATGCCGCTCGCTTCGGGATCGGAGCCAGCCAGAACGATCGCCAGCAGTTCGGCCTTCTCGTTCGCATCAAGCACTGGCGGACGCCCATCGCGCCGGCGGTCGGCGAGCCCGTCGAGGCCGTGCTGGTTGTAGCGAAGGACCCAATCGCGCAGCGTTTGGCGGTCCATGCCCGCCGACCAGGCCGCATCCTCGCGGCTCATGCCATCGAGTGCGTTGGCCACCCCCAATAGGCGCCGTGCAATACGCGAACAGGGCTCGCTCTTCGCGAGTTTGCGCAAAACCGCCGGTGTGCGGTCGCGCCGGATCGAAAGTGATGCTGACATCCTGCCCTCCATCGAATCAATGAAGACAGGGAATAACACTCCGCGACCCGGCGGAATCGCACCAAGGCAACACGAGTCCGAAGTTTCAACCGACGGTATTACAAGGCGTTGAACGCCAAGCTTGAAGCCGATTGCAGGGCCGATCAGGCGCGATGCGCGGGCAGTCATACTGAGACTATTGGCGAGCGACTGACTGCCGATCTGGCCCAGTTCCGCTCTCTTCCCGTCGGAACATTCGAGCCGTGCGAGAAGCGACCAGCGCGCGTCTCATCGACATCGCTGGTGCGCTACAGGATGAACGATTACTCGGTGCCGACGACCTACGGCTTCCGCGAAGTCATTGTGAAGGGCTTCGTCGATAAAGTCTTGATCCTGATCGGGACGCAAGAGATCGCGCGTCATCGCCGGTCGTATGAACGCGGCGGCTTGATCTGCGATCCTTTGCATTATCTGGCGCTCATCGAACAAAAACCGGGTGCGCTTGACCAGGCAGCACCCCTTCAAGGCTGGCAACTGCCGCCGCAGTTCGCGGATCTGCGCCGCCGTCTTGAAGCCCGCATGGGTAACAAGGGGAAACGCGAGTTCATCCAGGTACTGCGCTTGATCGAGGCGTTCCCCGAAGCAACCGTTGCCAGCGCGGTGAGTGACGCGATACGTCTCGGCGCACCGGGCTTCGACGCCGTCAAGCAGCTGGTTCTGTGCCGCATCGAACAGCGCCCGCCGCGACTTGATCTTAGCGCCTATCCCTATCTGCCAACGCCCAACGTTGGAACGACGCGGGCGGCGGATTACGCCAGCCTGATGAGCGCTGGTTGTGGGTGGGCAACCGAAGGCGCAAGCGAAAAGAGTGCCGGCGAGCGGTGGGCAACCAAAGTGGAGAGCGTCGCATGACCACATCAACAGCTGACAAGTCCCACATGGAGAAGGGCGTGGCCAAGCCTCAGGTCTTGCTCGCCCATCATCTGAAGGCTCTCCGGTTGCCGACGTTCCTCTCACAATATGAGAAGGTGGCGGGTGAATGCGCGAAAGACGGCACAGATCACCCCCGCTATCTGCTGCGGCTTGCCGAACTCGAACTCATCGACCGCGAACGGCGCATGATCGACCGGCAGATCAGAGCCGCCCGCTTCCCGGCTGTTAAAACGCTGGACAGCTTCGACTTCACGGCGATCCCCTCAGTCAACAAAATGCTGGTCTTGGAACTGGCGCGCGGCGAATACATTCTGCGGCGCGAAAACGTCATTGCCCTCGGGCCAAGCGGCACGGGCAAAAGCCATATCGCGCTGGCCCTTGGGCTTGCAGCCTGCCAGCGCGGGTATACGACCGGCTTTGTCACCGCGGCGGGTCTTGTGCATCAGCTGATGGAAGCCCGTGATGAAAAGCGTCTTCTCAAGCTGCAGGCGCACTTGGCGGGTCTCAAGTTGCTGATCATCGACGAACTCGGCTATGTGCCGCTGACCTTGACCGGTGCCGAACTGCTGTTCGAAGTGTTCTCGCAACGCTATGAGCGCGGCAGCACGATCGTGACCAGCAATCTGCCGTTCGAAGACTGGACAAGCGTGTTTGGCTCGGAGCGCTTGACCGGCGCGCTGCTCGATCGCCTGACACATCACGTCCACATTCTGGAAATGAACGGCGACAGCTATCGTCTCAAGCAATCGAAAACCAAGCGCCGGAAAACGGCCAGGCAGAGCGAGGCCGATGCGCCTGACGCAACGGCTGCCACCGAGACGGTCGATCCTACCACCGGCGAGATCACCTCCCCGGCATAGCCTGCGCCGCCAAACCCGGAAGCGTCGCGCCATGAAGCAAGAACGGCCCCCTCGAGGGGGCCGTTCTTGCTTCACCATCCATCACCAGAACTGGCCGAGTTTTACTCCGCCACAGTGGCCGGGTTTTACTCCGGCGTTGACACAATTGCCCGCGACGTCGGAAATGGCACCAACCTGGAGTTTGTGGCGAAGGCGCATCACGAGTTTCTATTTTTTGTGCAGCACACTAAGAAGATTTGCGAGGTGGTTGGCTGCATCGTCAGTGAGCGACTCGTCTTGGTCCAATAGTTGCACCCCGGACCGTGCGCCCTGTTTCCAGATTAATTTGCAGGGAAACGTGTCGATGCCGTCCATGCAAATCCAAAACCTGGAGTCAATAGAGACGGGAAGATTACCGGAGAGACCAAATCCACCATCGGAAGCATCAACAATCGTTACAGCCCATTTTTCCAGCTCATCGATGAAGCACATTGCGCTCCAGTTAACAGATTGACGCTCGTGTTGGCGTCGATCGCCGGTGTGCTGATTGGTATCACCCAGTTGCTCTACAAAGATTGCGGGACTTAAAGGTTCTGTCGCCATTTCAAATCTCACGAATTTGAGATGAGAGCCAATGTTGCGCCACATGCGGTGTCGAAGGAGTTGCGAATAGCTGGCTTATCGCGGAATCGGAACGTTGTGACCTTGGAACCGTTCCACATTGACTCGCGCGTGAATCCGATTTTTCAGGATAACGATCACTCGGCGAGATTGTGAGTGTCGAGGTCATTGGGTTTTTTGGTTTCAGCAGTCTCGCTGCTCTGTAGTTCAAGAAATTGCCGCGTACTTCAAGACGAGTTACTTTTGATTTCGGCAATACTTTGGCGTCATGGATTGTCGCGCACGCTGCGATGTTATTCGCCCGCGGTTTGACAACTCCTGTTGTCAGACGCGTTGTTACGGGCGGGCTGTTGGAACGTCGATGACTTTGTGACATGTGACGGCTCTATAAGGCACAACGCCAATCTTGATGATTGAACATGGTGCATATGACCGTCTCTCGTCATGAGAGTGAGGGCAGTATCTAGATGTTGGTCTAGAACCTAATAATCCCCTGATCTTATCAATGAGTTGTGAACGACCTGTTAATTGAAGTCGTCTGCGATCGTCGCTTTGCAGGATCGCATTTATCTGGTTCTCATTGACCCGCTCCCCGCGCTTCGCTGAGTTGGAACCAGAGTTTCGGGCCTGCTCCGGTCTGCTTAGGCTGATCGCTTGATGAGCAGTAACTGGCGGTTTGTTGCCAGTCGGGCTGTGGGCACGAACCCTATTCTACGCGCTGCGCAGAGTCTCGCGTGTGTCGCTACGCGATGAGCCCCTCCCGGATTGCTTTCGCGACGGCGGCAATCCGGCACGTGACCCGCATTTTTGTCATGATTCCACGCATGAGATAGCTGATGGTCATGCGCTCGAGGCCCAACAAGTCGCCAATCTCCGTATCGTTCTTGCCGTCCGAAGCCAAAGCGAGGATTTCTCGTTCTCTAGGTGTCAGTTCTGGAATTTGATGAATGAACGTCTGCAAGTGCCGTACTCACTCACTTAATTCGTCGAACAATAGGAAGACAAACTCGGTGACTTGGGCGGACCGAACTGAACGGTACTTTCCTTCTCAGCCTGGATTGCTTCACCAAGTTTGCACAAACCTTCGATAAGGACGTGGGGCTCGATCGTCAGCGGCGGCATTATCTTGAGCACCTCGCCGAAGGGGCCGCACGTTTCAATAAGGACTCCCAGTTTGAATGCTCTCTTCGCAATCCTTGTGACCATGGCGGGATTTGAAAAGGAGAGTCCTTGCATTAATCCAATGCCACGCGGTGAAATTTCATGCGGGTATTCTGCTACGGTTTTCTGGATCCAAGTATTGATGGTGGCCGCCCTGTCCTCAATTCCGGACTTAAACGAGGGACTGCGCCAAAAATCGAGCGCGGCCGCAGCCGTGACAAAAGCAAACGTATTGCCACGGAATGTGCCGTTGTGCTCGCCAGGTTTCCAGGCATCGATACTAGGGTCGATGAGGACAAGCGACATTGGTAGGCCAAAACCACTTATTGATTTTGACAAACAGACAATATCTGGCTGGATTTTGGCGCGTTCAAAACTGAAAAACGTTCCAGTACGGCCGCACCCGGCCTGGACATCATCGACAATGACGAGTGACCCCAATCGCTTTGCGGTGGCGGTCATGGTCTGAAGCCAAGCGTTGCTGGCAACATTAAGTCCCCCTTCGCCCTGTACTGTCTCGACGACGAATGCAGCCGGCGCGTCGCAACCTCCGGAAGGATCGTTTACAAGGTGCTCAAAGTGCATCAGTTCGCGGCTGGTGGCCCCCATGTAACCATCGTAAGGCAAGCGGACAACGTGTTGGAGCGGGACGCCCGCTCCGCCTCGTGCCAGCTTGTTGCCCGTGAGCGCTAGAGCGCCAAGCGTCATCCCGTGAAAGCCATTGCTGAACGCAACAATCGACTGACGTCCAGTGACTTTGCGGGCTAATTTTATGGCGGCTTCGATAGCATTTGTTCCTGTGGGCCCTGGAAACTGAACTTTGTAATCGAGCCCGTGCGGCCGCAGAATGATGTCGCGAAGCGACGAGAGCAGCTTACGTTTCTCGACTGTGTGCAAGTCGAGTGCAGACCCCAATCCATCCCGGTTAAGAAAATCAAGAAGCTCGGCTTTCAGCGTGGGATTGTTATGCCCGTAGTTCATTGCGCCGCAAACCGATAGAAAATCGATGTATCGCGCGCCCGCTTCATCCCAAACTTCGGCGTTGAGGGCTCGTTTGAATACGGCGGGCATGCGCCGGCAGTAAGTTCTTACCTCTGACTCCTGTTCGAATGGATTGAACTGACGGGGCCGATTCAAGGATGCCGATTGCATTCTTAGTCCTCCTTGACCAAGTTGTTATTGACCTCGCACGTGCCGCCTTCAAGCCGACGCGGCGTGTCCAGTGCGCCAGCGCCCTTATCGTTGGCGACGACGAGCGAGAGCTCGTTGTGCACCTTCTGTAACTGTGTTGACACCTGCCGGAGTTCAAACCTTTCGGCCACGGTGATCAGATAACTGACTGCATCGATCATATGATCGGCTGTCCGCCTCTGTTGTCCTGAAACGGGCAAAGTTGTTTCCTTTTCCAACCATGTAATTGTTCAAGCGGCGATCTTGCGACGCGTATCGTGTGCCAAGTACAGGCACGGCCCGCTAATTCCCAATTTCGCGCAATGCCAACGTGGCCACATGTGTTCGAGTGGCACGCGGAAGGCCGCTTCGGGCTCCCCTTCGATCATTTGCGTTGGACCGAGCCATTCAACGCCCTGGCGCAGGAAGTAACCCACCAAGTGCTTTCGCGAGACGCCGATTACGGTATGAATTTCATTTAACTCGCAAAATTCGGCGACCGCGCACATGACTTCAGGCATTATGCGTGGGCGAATGCGCTGATCGAAGTTGCGGTCGACGCATAGCCGTGTCACCTCCCACACGTGGCGCGAACGGGGGAGTTCAAAACCCGACATTAGTCCAGGCCAGTAGGTCTGCACCATATAGGGAAGGGTCGTGGGCAATAGCCGGATTAGTCCGCGAACGATCCCTTCGTCATCGCGCCAGCAGAAATACATGGCACCAGGTGTGTCAAACGCATCGTACTCCAGCTCCTCAAAAGCGGTGTGCTCGAGTGAACGATCCTGAACGAAAACGCGGTATCGAAGATTGGCCTGGGATGCCAGAGCGTCGCCAAAGTGGTGTGCCGTTCGAAGGGAAAAAGCATCGACCATGTCTGAGTCTCCCGTGCAGTGTGGACTGCACCAAGAAAGTCACGGACACGGGCGGAATCGTACTAGGGTTTGTTCCAGGTTTTGCGCAGTTTGCTGTGCAAATCGAGATAATCTCGAAGTTCTCTCTATTATCGACCTTGATCCACGGGCTCGGAGAATTGGTAAATTTTCTCCTACGCGGGCCGGGCTGAGGTACCATACGCAACAATATGGAATTAGGCGGAATTTAAAGCCGAATCAAACGCCGCTGGAGTGCGATCACGACTGCAGAAATCCGATTTGAGGCACCGAGCGTGTTCATCGCATTCGAGATATGAAACTGCACAGTTTTGTCGCTGAGGTGCATGATTTCGGAGATTTGGTCGTTGGACTTACCATCTTTCAACCAAAGTAGGACTTCGCATTCGCGCTCCGTCAATTGGTCGTCATCGTTGAAGGATTCTGCATCGGATGTGAGACGGTTGTAAGTCCACCAGGCATGGGTGCAGATCGCTTGAAGGACATCAATTCTCTTTGGATCGATTTCGTGGCGTTCACGCTGACTGATGCTCAAGACGTCGCAGCGTTGTTCGGGCCCGAAGAGTGGGAAAACGATTCCAGAGTGGACGCCGAAGTCTTCGCATGCTTGCATGCACTTTTTGGCGCTCCGGCTGAGGTGGATCTGGCTTGCTACGTCATTCCATTGAAAGGGGCGGCGCGCGACCATGGACAACTTCAAGATCGGATCGACAGCTTGCCACTTTTCAGCCAAATAAGTCTCTGCATAGCCTTTTGGAAATTCGAACCACGCCACGGTTCCCACCGACCGGCGGCTTAAGGACGTAAGGATGTGATTGCCGAAGCCTTCCGCGAGCAACGCCGACGAAAGGGCCGACTTCAATTGTTCGGCATTGGCAATGTCTCTGGTATTGTCAGCAAATGCCTCAAATGATCCCATTTCGTAGCCTCACAAAATAGACCGCTATCTGATACCGGCTATTTGCCTCAATCTTCAGATAGCGGGCGGTGTGGTTGCATAAAGCGTTACTGAATGTGACATGATATATTGGTTTCAACAACTGTCTGCCGCCGAAAATTTCGAGGTTCCGGTTATCAACAGGGGACTATCGTTGCGTCCCGCACTCGGCGACAAATTGAAGCAACATTTCTGAGAATTCTGATGGGCATTCCCAGTGTGGAGCGTGACCAACGCCGTCGATTGTCTGAATTTCGTTTCTCCAGAGACGGCCGTAAGCTAGCGTCTTGAGGTATTCTAGCCGAACAAAAGGCTCTTTCATTCCGTGAACCACGGCGAACGGGCGTTCAGTCGACTCCGCGACTATTCTTTGGTCGATTCCAACGCCCCTCAGTGCACTAGCGAACATCATCTCTCGAGCGCGTCCGTCCGTTCGCAGTGCCTTCTGTAGAAAAAACTCATCCTCGGCTCCCAGCATGTGGGCAACGTAGAGTTTTGCTTCCTCTGCGCTCAAGTCCCTCTTGCCGGCAAGCAATGTTGAACCGGACGCAAAAAACGCCTGTTCTAATGCGTCTTGAGAAGGCTTTCCCGGCGGGCTTCCGATGATCATGAGGCCAATGCAGTCGGGGCGCCGCGCGACAAGCTCCAAAGCCACGTGACCACCGAGCGACCAGCCGACAGCGACAAAACGTTCCCAGCCGAAGTGGTTCAGAACCTCGACCATGACATCAGCGTAACCTGGGAAGCAGTAGGTAGTTTCAGGATCGATCGCGTCGCTGGACTCGCCATGACCAGGGAGATCAACCGCAAGTACGCTGTGGCCATTTTTTCGAAGACTCAGAATGACAGGGCTGAAGACTTCCTTACAGGAAGAGTTGCCATGCAAAAGCATCACTTTTTGACCGGCACCCTCGCTGTAAAGTGCTGAAATCTGGCCACAACTGACCGGGACATGGCGCCGCAGATTTCTCAGTGCATCGATGTTTTCATGCATCTTGAAGTCCACTCGATGAAATTCGTTCACGCGTTTCACACGGTTGCCAGCTGGTGCGTTGCCTCAAAACTGAATCGCCCCGGTCAAACTAAAGATGTCGCCTTCAAATCGATCCTTAGACTCCACGTCGTGCAGCCATTTTCCAACGACCTTGCCCTGGATGCCAATTGCGGTTGGAATCCAAAGGAAAGAGGCACCGACTGCGACGGCACGGCTATCTATGTTGGGCAGATCGATACCATTCAGTTGATCGTCCTCAATCTGTTCGTAAAAATAGCCGTGCAAACCAATTGCCAGAGATTGCGATAGATACACGTTGAACATCATATCGATGTGAAACTCGGTTCCTGTCTGGTATCCTGTACTTGGATTTTTCCTATTCAACATCAATCCGGGGACAAGAGAGATCTCCAGTCGTTGCACTGGATCGAGCCAAGTGATGCCAGCGACAGAATCAAAACTCATATAATTCCGGCTTAGGTTGAGTGGATCATCGCGATCAAATTTCCCCGTCGGCAAGAAGACCGCTTCGTAATAATTGAAATGCCAGTTGCCCGCAGACCAATACAAGATGATCGGCGACACGCTGGTATCGCCTTGCTCCAATTTTTCTTGGTCAATCTCGATACGGCTGCCTCCCGCATTTACGGATCCTTGAAGGCGTGCATCGATGACGGCAGTGTAGGCCCCAAAAGCATAGGTCATGCTGCCGATTTTTTCGGGGGCCACATACTGCCCCCCGCTTATGAGTGCTGTCGCTTTCAGATCAAGATTGTTTGAGGCATCGTTGAGCGATGCCGACAGGTTGTACGACGTCAAATAGCCGTAGAAGCCAGCTTGCGGAGCGACCGCAACAGCATAATCCCCATAATATCCTGGCAAGTAAGTACTCAACGCTTTTTCGGCGCTGTGGCTTGCACCCGCGTTCAGGAGAGAAAGGTGCAGCGCCAAAAATATTGACCACCGGTGTCGTGACCAACACTGAGGCACTTTTTCGACGCGGTTTTCCACGACGGCTCCTATGCCAGCTAGAATATCGAAAACTTAGTATCCCCGGTTCCTCCACGCAATAGCGACGAATGTAGGTGGCCTTGGCCCGGAGCGGTTCACCGCCTAATGACACTGTCCCCCTGCCCCCCACCCGATAGTACCCATACACGCGTAGAGCCGGTTCTAGTTATGGTCCTCGTGGGACCACCTTGCAGACTCGTTTGGTGTGAGCTCCTTGAGTTTCAAGTGCGGCCGGCAGCCGTGCAATCGTTCCGCCAGCATTGAAGCATCGTCTTCGAGCGGGAAAGAAAAGGGAACAACCTCTCTTTCAGCAGTTTATACCTAGCCCGACCTTCTCATCGATTATTTCCGGGATGGCGTCGTTGGTCCAGCGCGTCTGCTGCACGGCTGGCGGGAAGCGCAGTCGCGCGTGAGGGTTGC
>JAYSVT010000025.1:0-8319 GCA_043718455.1 Hyphomicrobium sp. | reverse complement strand
TCAAAACTGGCGATGAAGGCTTTGGCGCCTTCGAGCGAGAGTTCGGTGATGATCTCTTGACGTGTGCGCTCGTCGGCTGTTGCCGTTAATGCGATACGAGGGACGTTGGGGAACCGCTCAGCGAGAATTTTGAGTTGGCGGTATTCAGGGCGGAAATCGTGCCCCCATTGGGCGACGCAGTGAGCTTCGTCGATGGCGAAAAGCGCAACTTGATTGCGCGCCATCAGCGCCAATGTCCGCTCCTGCACAAGGCGTTCGGGCGCAACATAAAGAAGATCGAGTGCACCGGCCGCAAACGCGCGCTCGATCTGGTCTTGCTGGACGCGATCAAGTGTTGAATTCAGGAAAGCAGCTTTAACGCCGACGTCTTTCAAGGCGTCGACTTGATCTTGCATCAAGGCGATTAAAGGGGAGACGACAATTCCCGTTCCGTTGCGGACAAGCGACGGAATCTGATAGCAGAGCGATTTTCCGCCGCCCGTCGGCATCAGGGCGAGGCAGTCATTGCCTGCAAGAAGCGTGGCGATGATTTGTTCTTGATGCGAACGGAATTTCTTGTATCCGAACACCTCTTCGAGCTTGAGGTGTGCAAGGGCCATCGGATCTGTGATTTGGGCGGCGCTTGCCAACGGGGCTTTGGACGCGGCGCGGGCCGGCATTGGGGTGATCCTGGAACGTAGGGCTAAGAGGGCGCGCCGAGTGGGTAAGGCTGAAATGTGGTGCCAACTCTAGGGCGATTCCCTTGCGCGAACGCCTCGCATCCGTTTTCATCCTCAGGCAAATAATCGCGCAAAACTGTGAGTTTAGACTTGCTCGTGCCCGGATAGCGCAGGCGAATCTCAAAGCCAACCAAAACGTTGCTGCCGTTCAGGCGCAGTTCATGTCGCACTCCTTAATGTCGATCTCAAGCTGGTGGCACAGACTTGTGACATCAGACCGATGCGCCCGGCCAGGTCTACCCCCAATCCCCCCGGCTTGGCCGGCGCTCCCTCCTGATGACGTTCTCCACGCAATTCCTCCCGGATCGACCTAACTTGAGCCCCGCCAAGCGTCATGCGTTGGCTGGGTTTTTGTTATTGTCCCCCTGTGTGCTGTCTTATGTGCGTTGTAGGTAGTTGGTGCGATCCTGGTGCGGTCAATGCGCCGCTCGATTTTTGGCTCGAGCCGGGTTAAGCGGGGACTCGGTATTTCCTGCAACCGCGAATCCAATTGATGACAAATCCCGTTCTTGTCGAAATCACACGCGGCCCGCTAGTCGAATGCCGCCATCGCGGTGTGCTGGCCGTTGTGTCGAGGGATGGGCGTGTTGTGCTTGAATTGGGCGATATTGCGCGCTCCGTTTATCCCCGTTCTGCCGTCAAGCCATTGCAGGCTCTACCCCTTATTGAAAGCAATGCTGCCGCTGCCTTCGGTTTTGCCGACAAGCACATCGCCGTTGCGGCAGCCTCACATTCGGGAACACGCGAGCACGTCGAAGCTGTGCGCGAGATGTTGCAGCTTTCGGGTTTGAACGAGAAGGCTCTCCATTGCGGGACGCACGTGCCGCGCGACGAAGCAGAACAGAGGGCACTGTTGATTGCGGGGGCAAAGCCCGGAGTGCTGCATCATAATTGCTCCGGCAAGCACGCCGGCATGTTGGCAACGGCCCGTCATCTTGGCGAGGCGGTGGAGGGATACTGGGAAGCCACTCACCCCGTGCAAATGCGTATTCGCACTGTGCTTGAGGATATGTGCGGCATGAAAATCGGACCAGAGGTGTGCGGTATTGACGGATGTATGGTGCCCAATTGGGCATTGCCGGCCAAAGCGCAGGCGCAGGCATATGCGAATTTCGGAACGGGTTCCGGCTTTTCAAATGCGCGCGTTGCAGCGGCGGGCCGGATCATGAGCGCCGCACGTGCTGCACCGGATTATTTTGCCGGCCCTAACCGCCTCGATACGCGCGTGCTCAAGCAGTTTGGCGGCGCTGCATTCGTAAAAACCGGAGCAGAAGGGGCATACGCTGGAACGTTCCCTCACGCGGGTCTTGGTTTCGCTCTGAAGATCGACGACGGCGCAACGCGCGCGGCGGAAGCAGTGGTGTCGCTGCTGATCGAAGCATTCGTTCCGGAAGCGCGCGGGCAGATGCCGCTCAAGACCTTGAAGAATGCGCAAGGCATCGAGGTTGGGGTTGTTCGGCCTTCGGAAGTCTTGTCGCTGGCTCTCGGGTAGGTCTTAGGTTGCAACGTTTCCGGTGACGATGATCCGGCCCGCCGTCTGTGGTTCGCGGGCAAGGTCCGGTCCAAGCACCGCGCCGTGGTTCATAGCGCGAATGGCGCCGTCTTTTGCTTCCGATATGATGTTGTTCGCGATCAGGCAGCTCCCGGCGTCCGTTGCGGACGTGACTGAAATGCCGACCCGCGCGCGGCGGATCACGTTGCCGGTTGCCGCGACGTCGCGCATGAACGGTCCCCAGCCGATCTGGATACCAACGTTTGGGGCGTTTTCAATTGTGTTGCCGCTGACAACGGCGTCTGCCTCAACGCCAATGCCTTCGCCGCGCTTGTCTTCCTTTTCATACTCGCGACGAAACAGGTTGCGAATGAGATTGCCTTGTATGACGCTGAGACGTCCGCCTTCTTGGAAGTTTGTCACAGAGATGCCGGTTGCGGCCGTGTCGATCACGTTGTTGGCGATGACGGCACCCTGGAATTCAAATTCCGAGTAAATGGCAACCTCGCCCAAGCGCTCGCAACTATTGGCGATAATTTGGATATTGGATGCGGCGTTACCGCGAATGGCGGAATAGGCGCAATCCGCAATGCGGTTGCCTTGAACGAGCACGCTGCCCGCACGGAAAACATTGATGCCGTTTCCATATTCGCCGGTGCCGCCGTTCGCGTTGCGGATTTTCATGACGCGATTGCCCGAGAGGATAGTGCCATCTTCCCCGATTTCGCTGCGCCAGACGAGTATGCCGTTGTTGCCACAGTCGCTGATGGCGTTTCCAGTGATCGAAAGCCCGGTTGCATCGAGGCTCTTCATTCCGGCGTCGAGGATGGAATGGAGCTTGTTTTCGCTGACGCGGCCGGAGCACGCGATGAGCGAGATGCCGATGCGCGCGCTGTGGCGCACTTCCACATCTTCGATCACGATGTCGCGCGAGCGCGAGAGCGTAAGAAGGCCTTCGCCACGGTCTTCGAGCGTCGTTTTGTACGCGCCGTCGAGAACGAGGCCGCGCAACACGAGCCCGTCGGCCTTGTCGCCGGTAATGAAAGCATCGCCGCCGGTGAACTCAAGAATTGTGCTTCGGGCATGACCGATAAGCTTGGTACCCGCGCGTAGACGCAGATCGCTGACGCGGATCGTTCCGGATGGCAAGATCACAGGCACGCCTTTATCAGCAGCGGAATCGATTGCCGATTGCAGTGCCGCAGTTTGGTCTTGGGCTGAGTTAGATTTTACACCTGCAAGAATGTCGTGCGCAATATCGCGGAATGCGTCGCGCAAAGCGGAGCCTTGTTTGGCGTCCGGCGCCGCGTTGGCAGCACTAGCGGCGCCTATCCCGAGGCTCGCGGCCCCAAGGCTCGCGGCAATGACAGTGCGCCGGTCTAAAGTCATCAGGAAAACTCCATTATTTAGACAAAAGGCCAAGCAAGCCGCGCGCCAACGAGCAAGGGCTCAATCAGAATTATTGTCCCGGTTGTTCGAGGCAGACTTTGAGGATTTCCAATGCCCCGCTAAGGGCAGCGTCAAAGGTGAGGTGGGGCCCCGCAAGATCGGTTGGTAAGTGTATGAAACCGGCACGGAAGCCGTGATGGCTGCGCGCCGAGGCGGCGAGCGAATGGTAAAGAACGGCGTTGCAGAGATAGTGGCCCGCGTCCGCCGATGTGTAAGCGGGGAGGCCGAGACTACGCAGCCTCTGAACAATCGTTTCGACCGGCACTGTCACGGATTGGGACACAGCACCATCCCCGATGAGGTTTAAGGATGCGGGCACGTCACCCATAGCGTCGGGAGAAAGCCGGCAGGCATTGTGCCCTTCGCACTCGACACGAAATCCGGTTGCGTCTTGGGCAACGCCAAAGTGCAGCGCGAGCACGGGTTTGTGCGTTTCCAAAAGTGCGGCGAGGCGCAATGGAGCCAAGGACCACTCCGTTGGCAAGATCTCGTGACGGATCGTGTGATCTTTGAAGGCGCCGTGCGCGATTGCCGCTAACGCTGGTACAAGCCGCGCGGTTTCATTCACAGGAACGCCTGGGAACGGACCGAAACCTGTGAGCAGGACGGCTGGGCGATTGTTCGAATTTGGGCGGTGTTGGTTCATACGTTCAGCATAGCTTGAGCGTGAAGGCACTCAAGACCTATGAGCGAATAGCGCTTTCACGCGCGAGACCCATAAGTCCCATGATCCTATCGACGGCGAGGGTCGGCAGCAATTTTCCGGCGGCTACATCGGCTTCGATCACTGGCAGCGCAGCGGCAACTCGCGGGTGCGCGTGAAGTGCGCTCATCAAGTGATCTTCCATCATGTCGCGCATCCAAGATACCGCCTGTGCCTGACGGCGCGCGGCGAACTCGCCTGTGGCTGTCATCATGCGGCGATGTTCGGTAACTTTGTCCCAAAGCTCTTTCAGGCCGCGATTGTCTCTGCCCGACACAGTGATGACGGGCGGAAACCACGTAGCGCCATGCGGCGTGAAAATTTGCAAGGCCGCGCGGTAGTCGCTGGCGGCGCGTTCGGCTCGCGTGATGTTATCGCCATCTGTCTTGTTGATGGCAATCATGTCGGCGAGTTCGATGATGCCCTTCTTGATGCCCTGGAGATCGTCGCCGCCGCCCGCGAGAAGCAGTACGAGAAAGAAATCGACCATATCGGCAACCGCGACCTCGGATTGGCCGACGCCCACGGTTTCAACGATGATGACGTCAAAACCGGCGGCTTCGCACAGCGCCATGGTTTCTCGGGTGCGGCGCGTGACGCCGCCGAGTGTTCCTGAAGACGGCGAGGGGCGGATAAACGCATTTTTCTCAACGGCAAGCGAACTCATGCGCGTCTTGTCGCCCAAAATCGAACCGCCCGTTCGTTTGGAAGTCGGGTCAATGGCGAGAACCGCTAATTTGTGGCCATTGGCGATTAGGTTCATGCCGAGTTGATCGATGGTGGTTGATTTGCCAGCACCCGGGACGCCGGTGATACCAAGGCGAATGGCACTTCCCGTTTTGGGTAGCAAACCCTGCAACACATCTTGTGCCAGCCGGCCGTGCTCTGGGTTTGTGCTTTCAACCAAGGTTATGGCGCGCGCCAGAAGGGAGCGGTCGCCGACGCCGACGCCGGCAACATAGTCTGCAACAGATATGCGGTTGGCGGGCTGCGAACTTGACGACATGGGGGAGCTCATAGGCATGTTTACGGGGGGAACATGGGCAGAATTGTGAGGGCGCGGCAAGCCGCGAATAGCCGCTCTCTGCCGTCATTCACAGCCGTCGAGCGTGGCCGCCAACCACGGGTGGTCGCATGCCTTGTTGCAGGGCGGCGGGTCCCCCCGTAGTGTGCGAATAGGTATATTATTGATCGTCATTGAGTGGGGGCTCTCATGTTGAAAATTGCTCGGGTTGTTTTGCCCTTGATGCTGTTAGTTGCCGCCGCCCTGCCGGGCTGCAGTGAGCAGCCTAATCAAAAATCGGAAGGCAATTCGCGCGAGGAACCCGTTGCTGGTGCCCCTGCGCCAGGGTCAATACCAAAGAGGGCTGAAGAGCCGGATGCCGCGGCCCTGCCAGATCAATCGCCAGCGGCTGAGGCTGCCAAACAAGCGGCCGCCGAACGCGCCCGCCGCCAGGCTGAGGAAGCAACGCGCGGTCTTGAGCAACCCAAGAATGGTGGGGAGCGTGCAAAACCCGCAGAGCCGCGCTCATCCGCCGAAGTGCCGCCACCGGCAACAGATGGGCTGGGAGTAGGTTCTGCGGCTCCACCGCCACCTCCATCACCCGCTCCCGCATCTCCGCCGCCCGCCGGGGCCGCCGCGACTGTCGATCAAACGTACGACGTGGTTCCTGTTTTCTTCGGCACAGACCGTACCGTCGAGCCCGATCCCAAACGGCTGAAATACGGCTCCGATCGTGGGCACCAGCTCCAGCTGGGCAGGGCCATGGTCACGGTGCCGACGGCGCATAAAGTGCCGAATATCGAGCGGCCTTGGGTGGTGGAAATCCCGTACTTCAAAGTGAAAATCTACGAAGAAGCGGAAGACACTGCGAAGCACTTCACGCTGCAGGAACTCAGCGCTCTATCAAAAGAACAGATGCTGGCCCTGGTAAAAGAGCGGCTCGCCAAATCCTCAAGCTTCAAAGACCACGCGCTGGTCTTTGTTCACGGCTTCAACACGTCGTTCGATGATGCGCTCTACCGCACAGCGCAGATTTCCTACGACTTGAAATTCGATGGGGCACCGTTTGTTTACAGCTGGCCGTCCGGCGGCAAGGTGGCAAGCTACACTTACGACCGGGGCAGTGCCGAACAGGCCGAGCCGCACTTGGCGGAGTTTCTCAATCTGGTGGTCACGGAAAGCGGCGCCAAGTCCATCAGCCTCATTGCCCACTCGATGGGGAATGAGCTGTTGCTGCGTGTGCTTGAGCGCATGCGCCCCACAGCGCCTGAAGGCGTGGTTATCAGTCAGGTTATTTTGGCTGCGCCCGATGTCGATCGCGATAAGTTCACGAACATTGCCCGCGAGATCATGAATTTTGCGAAGGGCGTCACATTGTACGCCGCCTCGAACGACAGGGCGCTCGGCTATTCGGCACGCTTCTGGGGCGGGGTTCCGCGCGCAGGCGATGTGCCGGCAAGCGGCCCCTTGGTGGTGCCGGGTGTTGATACAATCGATGTGACCTCGGTGTCGACCGATAGCCTCGGCCTCAATCATTCGGGCTACGCAGAGAACAACACGCTGCTCAACGATATCAAGCTGCTGATTCAAACGGGCGAGCGCCCGCCCGATAAGCGCATTCCTATCCTTGAGCGGATGACAACGTCGTCGGGAGCAGCCTATTGGCGCTATCCGCCAAAGCCCCGATAAACGGCGCGCAGGTCAACGCTTTATCAATGACTGTCCCATATTGTGACACCGAAGTTTGGTTTGTTGCTTGGGGGTCAGTCTATGGTTTCGCGGGCGAGCGTCGTTATTCCGGTCATTTTTGTATCTTCAATTCTTGGGTTATCCGCGCCGGTTGCACGCGCGGACGAGGCGTATCTGTGCGGGCCCGACACGGTCGTCTACGTTTCGAGCGTGGAACTCGAACACAAAAAGAAAACCGATAAATGCATCGCTGCTTACTATGGTCTGACCGTCGCGGACGACGCTACTGGTCACTCCGGCACGCCCGTTGAGCCATCGAAAAATGCGCCAGCAAAGGAAAATGCACGGCCAACGATAGAACTTAAGTCGCTGTCCGAGCCCGAGCATAGCGTGCGCAGCCGCGCGGTGTTTGAACGCTCCGCGTCGTTGATGGCGCCCGCAGCGGCACCCGGAACAGACTTCAGAAATGTGCGCATCATCAATGCCGGTTCCGGCGATGGTCAATGGTTCAAGCACGATCGCTAAAATATTCGGAACAAATTTGGGTTGTTACTTTGCCAGTTTGTAAGCGGTGAGACAATGTGGAGTTATATAAAAGGCTTAGCTCTGCGCACGATGCTGACGCTTGCGTGCCTCGCTTTGCTGACGGTCAATAGACTTGGGCCATCGGCACCGGATGGTCCTTTGATGGACCTTGCGAACATGGCTCCTGCGGCTGCTTCGATTGCAATGCAGGTTGCATCTCTACCTACGCCCGAAAGCCGCCTACCGCGCGGCAACGTCTTTTCGGCGAACGCTGCGGCCGAAGTTAAGACCGAGCCTGCACTCTCGAA
The DNA here is from genome assembly GCA_043718455.1 of Hyphomicrobium sp. Lineage (GTDB taxonomy): Bacteria > Pseudomonadota > Alphaproteobacteria > Rhizobiales > Hyphomicrobiaceae > Hyphomicrobium_B. The sequence continues at coordinate 431 of JAYSVT010000025.1, read as the reverse complement.
GCCTGCAGCAGATCCGGCCGAAATCGTGCTCTTCCAGGCCATTATTGCCGAAGCAGAATTCAGTCAGAACCGGTCTAGCGGCCCCGCCCGCAGCTCTGGCGGCCCAGGTGGTGGCACGTCAGGGCGATCTCCCGATCCGGACCTGCCGCCCGAATTCGATTCGATGCCGGATATGCCGCCCGCACATGATCCGATGTATGATACCTGGCAAAAGGGCGCCGACATAAAACTGAAGAACGAAGAGGCGCGAAAATCAGGGAAGGAGCACCCGCTCGCCGTGGCCAACCCGGACAGCTATCTGGTAATCTGTCTTGGCGGTTGCCGTCCGGCAAGCGACAAGATTGTTTACCGGGTATCCAAGTCTGCTGCCGCTGCTGCTGTGATTGCTGCCCGGCGAATGGAAACGACAGCGGCGCAGGTTACTCCTGGCG
>JAYSVT010000240.1:0-1501 GCA_043718455.1 Hyphomicrobium sp. | reverse complement strand
TATTGATCTGCGCGAGGTTGTTGCGCTTCCCAACCTCAAAATCGTTGAAGTCGTGCGCTGGCGTGATCTTGACCGCGCCCGTGCCCTTGTCGGGATCGGAATACTCGTCAGCGACAATTGGAATTTCGCGACCCACAAGCGGAAGTTTGACCTTGGCGCCGGCCTTTACAAGCGCCGCATAACGCTCGTCCTCGGGATGCACGGCGACGCCGCTATCGCCCAGCATCGTCTCGGGCCGCGTCGTCGCGACGACGATGTAATCCTTGTCGTACCCTTCGACCTTCTTCGTCAGCGGATAGCGGAAATAGTACATATGCCCGCTCGGGTCTTTGGCGAGCGCCTTGCCCAGTGCCGCCTCGTCAAACGGCTTATCGGGATCGCCAGAGGCCCAAGAAAACGAGCCGCGCTTCTCCATCTGCACGACTTCAAGATCTGAAATCGCCGTCTGGAACTTTGGGTCCCAGTTGACGAGGCGCTTGTCTTTGTAAATCAGCCGCGTGCCGTCGGGAAGCTTGGTATTGTAGAGATCGACGAAGGCCTTTGTGACGGCTTTGACCATCTGATCATCGGGCGCGCCATGTTCGCCCATCGTGAACCGTTCGCGCGACCAATCGCACGACGCACCAAGCCGCTTCAGCTGATTGACGATCGTGCCGCCGCTTTCGTCTTTCCACGTCCACACGCGGCGCAGGAATTCTTCGCGCCCCAGCTCGCGCCGGCCGGGAAGCTTCTCAGCGGCAAGCTTCCGCTCCACCACCATCTGCGTCGCAATACCGGCGTGATCCGTTCCCGGTTGCCACAGCACGTCGCGCCCGCGCATGCGCTCGAAGCGCACCAGCACGTCCTGCAACGTATTGTTCAAGGCGTGCCCCATATGGAGCGAACCCGTCACGTTCGGCGGCGGGATGACAATCGCGTACGGTGCGTTCGCTCCCCCGGCCGCGCCGCGCCCCGCCTTGAAGGCGTCCGCCTTTTCCCATTCGGCGGCAATGCGCGGCTCAATGTCGGCCGGCTGGAATGTCTTTTCGAGCATGGGAATGAAGATCGCTTGTGAACCTGGATGAGATCAGGTCGTAAGGCGCTCCTTCCCGTGCTGTCAACCTCAACGCGGCCAAACTAGCGTTGGGGCTTGTTGGGATCGTTTGGGTTGGACGGTGAAAAATCGCCTTGCGCCTCGCTCAAAAGCGCCTTTTCGACGATTTTCGGCATGTTTTCCTGCAACCACTGGCGCAGCATGGGTCTTAGCAACTGAGCCGCGGCATCGTCGACGGCACTGTTCGTGTGCTGTTGGGCGAGATCACCCAAATTCCCCAAATTTCCTTGCGGCAGTGTTGGCGGCTGGCGATAAACAGGGGCGGGAGCCGGCTGCGGCTGCGGCGCGGGTTCAGGTGCCTTGGGTTGATAGACTTCGCGCGACATCTCGCCAAGTTTGTTGAGACGCGTGTCGAAGAACGACGGCATCACGCGTGCAACCTCTTCGACGTGTTGCTTGGCAGGTTCC
>JAYSVT010000239.1:0-1507 GCA_043718455.1 Hyphomicrobium sp. | reverse complement strand
GCACGATGGCGCGTGCCGTCGACGCGCGCACCACCTGTTCAAAGAGTTCGCGCGCCTTGGATGCGTTGCCGTTGCGCTGTAAGAATTGGGCGTACCGGGTGCGCGCTTCGAGCCCGACATAATAGCCCGACAAGTGGCTGTATTCGGCTTCGGCGTCCGCGATGCGGCCGAGTATTTCGAGGCATCGGGCGTAAATCAAATGCGCGTCTTGATCGTCCAAATCGGGATGAGCCGCGCGCAGCCTGTCAAGCGTCGCCATGGCGCGCGTCGCGTCGCCGCCGTTGATCTGCGAGCGCGCCAGACCAACAAGGAGCGGCGTGTCTTCGGCATACATACCCTGGGCCGCTGCTTCATATAGCCGTTCGGCTTCCTCCCACATGCCCTTGCGTTCGCACTCTTGGGCTAGAGACTGCTTGGTATCGACCGTGTCGCGGGATTTCGCGTCATCATGCAGGCGATGAAAATCCCGGTCCGGCGAGAGGATATCGTCGATGCCGCGCTTCACCTCGCGCCCGCGCCGGGTCTGGCCCACGTCTGGGAGAAGTTCGAAACAGACGTAGGCGATAGAGCCAACGAGCGGCAAAGATAGCAGTACGAAATACCAATACTGCGGACGCCCGGTGCGGTAGGCGTGGTTCATGAAAAAGATGGCCACGAGCAGGTGCAGCATTGCTATGATTGGCATGACGTTGTGACCTCGCGCGACAAAGGGCGGATACGTATCTTTAAGCGATGCTTCAGGCTCTAGGCAATCACGAAAAGCAATCGATTCCGCATGAGCCATTTCCATGAGCCATGTGGCAATTCACGAGTATTGTCGCTTGTGCCAGCGGGTTAGTTCACAGGTAAAAATGTAACAGCCCCGGTTGCCTTGACAGTGGCGGAGGAGGGGTGCCTAAAGCGCCCAAAGAACGTAATCCGTAGCGCCGGAGCTTAACGAGGAGACGCAATCGACAATGGCACGGGCTTTCATATTCCCAGGGCAGGGCAGTCAGGATGTCGGTATGGGCAAGGTTCTTGCTGAGTCATACCCCGCCGCCCGCGCGGTCTTCGACGAGGTCGATGAGGCGCTGGGGCAGAAGCTCTCTGCGATCATGTGGGACGGCCCGAAAGAAACTCTAACTCTGACCGAGAACGCCCAGCCCGCGCTGATGGCCGTGTCGATGGCGGTGATGCGTGTTCTGAAATCTGAGAAGGGCTTCAAGCTTGCGGACAAAGTGAAGTTCGTTGCCGGGCATTCGCTTGGGGAATATTCGGCACTCGCAGCGGCAGGAGCTTTTTCGCTTACCGATACGGCGCGTCTCTTGAAACTCCGCGGACAAGCAATGCAAAAAGCTGTCGCCGTCGGGCAAGGTGCCATGGCCGCGCTTCTGGGTGTTGGCATGGACGTCGCCGTCAAGGTCGCGGCGGAAGCGGCGCAAGGCGACGTGTGCCAAGTCGCCAACGACAACGAGCCAACGCAGGTCGTGCTCTCGGGCCACAAGACCGCAATCGATCGCGTGGCTGA
>JAYSVT010000238.1:0-1510 GCA_043718455.1 Hyphomicrobium sp. | reverse complement strand
GCTGTCACTAGCTCGGAACAGCACAGGCTTAAGTCCGTGCAATCTGAGATTCTGGAAATCGACTTGTCCCTCGAAAGAGAGATGCGCGATATCCAGCTCGAACTTTCCCGCCGGGATGGAGCATTGCCGCTTGCAGGTTACTCCCTCACCCGCGCCATCCGCCAAGCATCCGCTGGAAGGCTGGACGGCTTGGAGAGGGAGATCAGCGACGAGATCCAGATGCGCAGCGGCAAAGCTCCGACTGGCTTCTTCATACCTCATGCCCTGCTTGGTGAAACCCGCGCCATGAGCGTGTCGGGATCTGGCGGCACGGTTGGCGGTGACTACGTCGGCACGATCAATCGTGGATTCATTGATGCCCTTCGCCCTCTCTTGAAAATCGCAGCAGCGGGCGCGGAAATCCTCGACGGCTTGACCTCGAACATCAGCATCCCCCGCCAAGCAGCCGCCTCCACAGCAAGCTGGAAATCCGAGGTTTCAGCTCTCGACGAAGTCACTCCTATCATCGATCAAATGGATCTGACCCCGCGTCGCGTCGGTGCATATACGATCTTGAGCAAGCAGCTTCTCATTCAGTCCTCGCCTGATATCGAACGGCTAGTCCGCATGGATCTTCTCGCAGCTTGCGCGACTGCCCTCGACGCGGCGGCGATCAATGGAGCTGGCGGATCTGCGCCTACTGGTATCCTTGGGACTTCCGGCATCGGATCAGTAGTTGGCGGCACCAATGGGGGCGCACCAGATTGGGCGGATATTATCGCGCTCATCGCAGCCATCGAAACGGTTGACGCGCTCGCAGGAACGCCGGCGTTCCTGATTAACCCAGCTACCGCAGCCAAGCTCCGCGCAACTCCAAAAGTTGCCAGCACGGATTCGAGGATGATCTTGGAGGGCAACGATCTTCTTGGCTATCCGGTGCATATCAGCTCGAACGTGCCGTCCAACCTGACCAAGGGCAGCGCAACGGGTATCTGCTCCGCGCTGATTTTCGGCAACTTCAATGACGTTGTTCTTGCATCGTTCGGTGAAGGAATAGACCTCATTGTAGACCCTTTCAGCAACGCGACATCCGGTCAAACCCGGATCATCGCGAACAGCTACGTTGACGTAGGTGTTCGCCGTCCCAAGTCCTTTGGGGCAATGTTGGATGCTTTGACGGCTTAGACATAAAATTTCCCTGCCGCTTCCTTGTAGGAAGTGGCGGGGTTTCAGTGGTGCCTCGCCCGGTGTAGTTTCCGGGCGAGGCTTTCTTGTGCCCTGCTCGCTCGCCGAGGCCGACGACCTTCACCGCCGCCACCCGATCCCGACCGCCAGCCACCGCACGAAGAGGAATACGACGGGGATACTTTTGCCGAACCAGAACCAACAACAGACACACCATGAACCTCACAGAAACCGAAACAAACCGTCTCCGCGAGCTGGAGACACAAATTGAATCCAACATTGCGATGGTAGGCCGCGCTCTTTTCGAGATACGCGAAAGCCGACTCTACCGCATCACTCACAGCAC
>JAYSVT010000237.1:0-42279 GCA_043718455.1 Hyphomicrobium sp. | reverse complement strand
AGCAATACATTGCCCTGATGCAAACAGAAGGGATGACGTTGCACTTTACCACCGATGCGATCGACAGCCTCGCGGATGCCGCAGTTGCTGTAAATTCAAGCATCGAGAATATCGGCGCGCGCCGGCTTCAAACTGTACTGGAACGCGTGCTGGATGAGATATCGTTTGAAGCGTCCGACCGCGCAGGCCAAGCGGTCACGATAGACGCGGCCTACGTCGAAGAACGTGTCGGCGCACTGTCCAAAAACGCCGACCTCTCCCGTTATATTCTATAATCAAAACATGCCGTCACAGCCGCGGTGTGGCTGGCGCAACCATATCGCGCGCCGCGCGCAGAGACCCGGCAATGCGTTGCCATACAGTTGCCCCTTGGCCTGGTTGCAGAATTGAGATGAGTCCGGCCCCGCGCTGCAAGGCGGCTTCGATGACGGCGACACGTTCGGCCGACTCGCGCCGGTCGAAATAGATGAAATTATTGATGTAACGCCCGATTTTCACTGAGCTTTCGAGACTTGCGAGGTTTTGATCTCGCGCAAGGTCGAATGACGCAATGGGCCTCATCTTCAACCCTTCAAGAAAGAACCCAGCATACCCCAAGCTTTCCAGGTAATTGCGGATGCGTGCAACGCCACCTTCGCGGTGCCGCTCTTCCACCTCGACGAGCACCGTCGGGCGGTAACGCGACAGGGTCTCGCGCGCGCCTTCAAGCACGGAAAGCTCGTGGCCTTCGACGTCGATTTTCAACAACGCGACGTCGCGCAGCCCCAGACTATCGAGTGTTTTGAGTTCGACAACGTGCTCATCAATCGGTGCTTGCGTCGTCCACGTTTCGCTCGTGTGAGATTCAAGACTTCCCAATTCGATAAAGCCGCGCGGTAATCGCAACGTTGCCGTGCCCGGCGCGTTCGACAGAGCGGCACCGTGTATGGTGACGTTCGCGGGCGCGGCCACTTTCAGATACGAGGCGAGCGGCGGCAGTGGCTCGAAGCCATAAACACGTTCGTATGTGCGGCTGAGGTGATACAGAAAGACACCTTTGTTGGCACCGGCATCCACAGCAACGCCTTTGCGGCGGCTGAGCAAGGGGACGAGCGCAACTTCTGGCTCTAGAACCCATGTGCGATGCGCGAGCAAGGCCAGTGTGAAACGGGGAAAATTCTTCTGAGCAAGACCACGCAACCACCACTTAAATTGACGCATAAGCATACCTCCCCAAAGCCCACGAAAGACCATTGTGAGAGATCGTTAACATATTTCCAAATTGAAAGAATGCGGCACCCGCGACATTTCTTCGTTTCTGGAATTCGACAAATCAAAGAACGTACAGTGTCGGCTGATCATTCCACGAAAAATGCCGGGCCCTCCCAGACCCGGCATTCATTACACAAACGAAACATACAGCGAAACCGCTAGGTCAAAATATCGTAGCCAACGTCCTGTACATCTACGCCCTTTAGCGAGACCACATCGACCCAGGTGCCCTTGATGTGCCCCTGAACAATGGTATCGCTGCCTCCATCAACAAAGCGAACTTCGTTCGCCGTGCTGGCCTTGCCCTTTAAAAAGTCTTTCATATCGAGCCGATCAACGCCGGCGTGGAAATCGGTGATGGTATCGACGCTGCCGCCAGCCGTATCCTTTTTCAGGAACGCAAAGACGTCGGCTCCCGCGCCGCCGGTCAGCGTATCGCTGCCGAGATTACCGCGAAACCAATCGTTGCCCGCGCCGCCGTTGAAATGCTGAGCGTTGCGATCGCCCATAAACTTGTCAGCAGAGTTGCCGCCGATAACAGTTTCAAAGCCGGAGACGAAATCGGTCACGACGTCCTTGCCAAAGGAGACTTTGGCTGAGTGCCGGCCAAGATCGATGTCGACCTTGCCAACAACCAACGAGAAATCGAGTTCGTCATTGCCCGTTCCGCCCGAGTAATAGTCCCGGCCTGAACTCGCCAAGACGACGTCGTCGCCCGAACCGCCGAACACGCGGTCATCGCCTTTGCCGCCGAACAGCCAATCGTCGCCGCTCATGCCGAAGAGCACATCGTTGCCGCTGCCGCCGGACATGACATCGTTGCCGGAGTTGCCATCCAAAACGTCGTTGCCTTTGCCGCCTGCGAGCAGGTCGTTATCTTTGCCGCCCGACAAAACGTCATCGCCTTCGCCGCCAAGCACCGTGTCGTCGCCGACCGTCCCTTTAAGTCCATCGTCGCCGCTGTCGCCATAAATGTTGTCATTGCCGCGACCACCTTCGATCCGGTCGGCGCCTTTGCCGCCACGAACGATGTCCGCAAGCTTGCCGCCCGACAAAGCGTCATCTCCGCCGTGCCCGAACAAGGAATTCTCGTCTTCGAGAACACCGGCAAGAATATCGGCCAGTTTGCTTCCGTGCTTTTCTGCCATCTGTTCGTTCCTCGTTTCCGTTGCTGCCTTAATCCGGATTTGCGCCGGTTCAGGTCTTGGCTTTAGTTAAGGTCTGACTTCAAATGCCAACAAGGTCTGACTGGGTCGCCTCGAACATCAGCCTTGCCGTTCACATCTGCTTCACAAACTGCCAGGAAGCTCTTGAGAAAACGCTCACGCGGGTTCATCAAATTGAAGCGAATTTGTATCGAATTTCCTGGCCGGAAATGGCGCCGGAATGTCAAAACGCCGCTATTCACGGGCCTAAAACAGGTCTAGAAGTCACCTCCCGCACCCCGTGAGACCGCTCGAATATGGTTAGGCTGATAGAAACGAATTCCGCCGCGCCGCTGACTGGCGAAATTAACTCGAAGCGGTCGCTCGCCGGGCTCGGGCGTGATGGTCTTAAAGCAGCACTCGCTGAAATCGGCGTTCCGGAAAAGCAGCAGCGCATGCGCGTCAACCAGCTGTGGAGCTGGATCTATGTGCGCGGCGTCACGCGCTTCGAAGACATGAGCGATGTGTCGAAAGATTTGCGCGGTACGCTGGCCGGGGCCTACACACTCGCACGGCCCGAGATCGTGACGGAGCAAGTTTCCATCGATGGTACGCGCAAATGGCTACTGCGCTTGCCCAAGCGGGGTCACGAAGCCCACGCGCCGGAAATCGAAACGGTCTACATCCCAGAGACCGACCGCGGCACGCTGTGCATTTCGAGTCAGATCGGCTGCACTTTGACATGCTCCTTCTGTCACACGGGAACGCAACGTCTCGTGCGCAATCTCGAAGCGCAAGAAATTGCGGGACAAATTCTCCTGGCGCGCGATCGCATCGGCGATTGGGCAGGCGCCAGCATTCCCGGCGATAAACGTCTTCTGCCTGACTCTGAACGCAAGATCACCAATGTCGTGCTGATGGGCATGGGCGAACCGCTTTACAATTTCGACAACGTCCGGGACGCGATGGACGTCGTTTCCGACGGCGACGGGCTATCGTTGTCGAAGCGCCGCATTACGTTGTCAACATCTGGTGTGGTCCCAGAAATCCCGCGCTGGGGCGACGAATCCGGCACCATGCTTGCGATCTCCCTGCATGCAACGAACGACGCGCTCCGCGACGAACTTGTGCCGATCAACAAGAAGTATCCGATCAAGGATCTGCTCAACGCGTGCCGCAACTATCCGGGGCTTTCTAACGCGCGCCGCATCACCTTCGAATACGTTATGCTGAAGGGTGTGAACGATAGTTTGGCCGAGGCCAGGGCCCTGGTGCGTCTGCTGGCCGGCATTCCAGCGAAAATCAATCTGATCCCGTTCAACCCATGGCCGTCGACGCGCTACGAGTGCTCGGACTGGGAAACGATCGAGCGCTTTGCCGAAGTGGTGAACCGCGCAGGTTACGCGAGCCCCGTCCGCACGCCCCGCGGCCGCGATATTCTGGCAGCCTGTGGTCAGTTGAAGTCGGAAAGCGTCAAAGTCCGCGCCAGTGAGCGGGCAGCCCAGTGACGCACGCTGAGATTGCGCGCGGATTGGCGTATTTTTTGTTGTGCCGCCGCCCATAGAAATTATAGTCCGGTCAGGTGCATCGAGGTGCATAGGGCCGCTCGCACTTGGCGCTGGCGGAGAGTGGAGTATGGGCGCCGGACAATGGGTATCATCAAGACGCTTTCAAGAATTCTGGCCGGGTTTCTGCTCGCGTGTTTTGTGGCAGGCCTCGTACAGGTGATGTACGTGTGGACCCCGGCTGAGTTGGCATCCGTACCTTCCGCCGCATTTCCTGCAAAGGCTGGCAGCACACTTGAACTTTCGTTGTTGGCGGCGACGCACTCGGCGATATTTGGCGTGGCCTTCGCGTTGATTGCGGCTGGGATAGCGGAATGGTTGTCGATTCGCAGTATCGGCTATTTTCTGTTTGCGGGCACAGCGATTGCACTTCTCGGATTCAGCGCGCAGTACGCGAGTGAAGTTTCAGGCCAACCCTCAATACTCAACAATTACGCATTACAGGCGTATCTCACGGCGGGCTTTTTTGCGGGCCTTGCCTACTGGCTCGCCGCCGGGCATCGCGCAGGCGAGCATCGCCGTGACGACAGCAACGAACTGAGTGGTAGGTCAGACGAGCCCCGGCAGCGCATTATCGTCGAGAAGACGCCGGCCGGTGTGCGCAAGCCCGGTTCGCTCGCCGAGAAACTCGCCAAGCCTATGCAGGCAGCGGCAACGGCTGCCTCTGCCGCTACAAAATCCGCGACATCGGTTCCCGTAACCAAAGTCACTGTCACAGCAAAAGCAGCAGATCCAAAAACGGCGGATACAGCGCCAGATGCCGGGCCCAAAAAAGGCTGATCAGGCCGCTAGCCGCAAAAGCCAGAGTCACAGTTGTGCGGCCTTGTGCTGTCTTGCTGCGCAGAAGCAACAAAATATTAGCACACCTGAGACAAGCTTGCCTGCATCGCAGCATGAGTGTTAGTCTTCGTTCTTTGATTATTGAAAGTTGTCACGCACATGTTCGATTTTGAGTGCCAGATGCGTTTTTGGAAGTGCGCAACCGATGCGGCCTTTGGATACGGATCGGCGGCAATGGCCGCCGTCACCGTACTGCAAGACCAAGCGCAAGAACAAATGGCTGGCGGGGCTTCGCAAAGCGCCAAGGCGCCGTTGTCGTTTGATGCCTTCAATCCGTTCGCGCTGCCAATTCAGTGGTGGGGACTGCAGCAGCCAAGCAACCCCTTTAACCCATTCGCGACCGGCACCATGCCTGATTTCTTCAGTGCATTCTTCCCGTTCGCGCCTCAGCAGGCGCCCGTAGCGCCGGTGTGGAATCCATTTGCATCCGCCTTCGCCCCCGCTTTTTTCACAACGCCTAGTTTGCTTAGCAATCCGCTTCTTAATAATCCGTGGCAATCGCAGTGGACCGAGATGATGCGGAGTTACGGGTGGGCGTGGCCTCAACCCTCCTGGTCGATGTGGCAGCATCCGATGACGGCGGCACTCATGGCGGCAGGAATGCCCTATTCTGTGGCGTCTCCGACGGCGCGCGCAAATGCCTCTGCCATGGACGCGGCGGACGCAGCGCGCGACGGCTTTAACAAGGCCTTCTCAAGCTATCACTCAGATGGCGGACATGCGGCAGCCCACGCTGCGCCGAAGCCAACCGACATGCCGGTCGACATCATGTCGATGATGATGGCCCCTTGGATGGCTTTTGTGCCGCATCCGCAGCCCGGCTGAAGATCTGGCGTGAGGCGCCCGGCAATCATGACACAATAAAAATAAAGGGCTGCTCCCTCCGGGTAGCAGCCCTTTTGCTAGGCGGGAATTAGAGCCGCTTGATTGCAGCCTATTGAGCGGGTGCAGGCGGCACAATGACGTCTTCGCCGATAGTTTCAGCCTGTGGTTTTGCAGCGGCTGCGGGCGGTTTTACGGCTGCTTTCTTGACGGTCGTTTGAGACGGAGGCGCGGCTGCCTTTGCAGCATTTGCGGCGCTTGCAGCTGGCGCTGGTGCATCGGCGGGCGGATTGACAATCAATTTCTTGACCTTTGCAGGCGCTGCGGGAACGGCTGCTGTCTTAGCCGAACTTGGGGCCGCGCCCGTGGCGGCACCTGCAGGCGCAGTTGCTACCGCAGCAGTAGGAACAGCTGGCGCAGCCTTTGCGGCGGTTACTTTTTTGGCGGCTGGCTTTTTCTGCGCGGCTTTTTGCGTGGCGCGGCAGTAGGGATTTTGAACCTTGCCCGTTGCGTCATTGGGATCTTTCGGCACGACCCAGCCGCACGCCTTATTGGTTCCGCACGCCGTTTGATCTAGCCCTTTGCAATTTGGGGCCACGGCAACCGCGTTCTTCGCGGCAGCTGCCGCCGGTTGCGCTGGTGTTCCCGCAGGCTTCGCGACGGCGGCTTTGGCCGTACTCGACGCGTTCGCGTTTGCAGGCGCCGCCGGTTTCTTGGCTACAGCAGCGGCCGGCGCAGAGGGCGCTGCTTTAGCGGCCGCTTTCGGAGCGGACTTCGCGGTAGCGGCGGCTGGCGCCGGTTGATCAGTAGCTGCAGGCGCGGCGTTCGCTGCGCCGGCGTTCGGCATAGCGGGCTTAGGTTTCTTCACAGCAGGTGCCATCTCAGCGCCGCTTGGGACCACGCCCGCAGTGTCTAACGTGTCATTCGCTTCCTGAGCCATCGACCATGCGGCATTGAGGCCGAGGGCTGCGGCAAACGTCAGGGCGCGTACGTGCAAAAGAGTTTGGGTTTTCATGGCGTCGTCTCCCACCAAATTAGACGGCTGAATTCCAATTGCCCGATTATGATGGACTGAATCGCGGCAAACTGATGTTTTTTTGAGCAATTTGAGGGAGAAAGTCGATTTGGTTAAATTATTCCGAGCACAAATCGAACGCTCGTTTTATGACCCGCCTGGCGCTTCAATCCGGATAGGAGCGATGCTCGGAGCCGAGTTCCGCTCGTGAATACTTGCGCTAAGGGCCGTTCCTGATATGAGTGCCGCGCCTTCCAGATCGCATCAAATCAGGACCTATCTCCATGGCCCAAAAGGGCAAAATCAAGAAAGTCGTGCTTGCTTACTCGGGCGGCCTAGATACCTCGATCATCCTTAAGTGGCTGCAGGAGACGTACGATTGTGAGGTCGTGACCTTTACGGCTGACCTTGGGCAGGGCGAAGAACTCGAGCCCGCGCGCAAAAAAGCGCTGATGCTCGGCATCAAGGAAGACAACATCTTCATCGAGGACCTGCGCGAAGAATTCGTGCGCGATTACGTGTTCCCGATGTTCCGTGCGAACGCTGTTTACGAAGGTGTCTACCTGCTCGGCACCTCGATTGCCCGGCCCCTCATTGCCAAGAAGCAAATTGATATCGCCCGCAAGGTTGGCGCCGACGCCGTCTGTCACGGCGCCACCGGCAAGGGCAACGATCAGGTGCGATTTGAACTCGGCTACTATGCACTTGAGCCTGGTATTAAGATCATCGCGCCGTGGCGCGAATGGACGTTCAAGGGCCGCGAGGACCTATTGAAGTTTGCCCGCGATCACCAGATCCCTGTGGCCAAAGATAAGGAAGGCGAGAGCCCGTTCTCGGTTGACGCAAACCTGCTGCACTCGTCGTCAGAGGGCAAGGTTCTTGAAGACCCGGCCAAAAAAGCACCCGAAGTGGTTTATCAGCGCACCATTTCGCCGACGGCCGCGCCGGACAAAGTAACGACGATTAAAATCGGTTTCGAAAAGGGCGACGCGGTTTCGCTGAACGGCACGAAGCTCTCGCCCGCGACGCTGCTCAAAGCGTTGAACGATCTTGGCCGCGACAACGGCATCGGCCGGCTCGACCTGGTCGAGAACCGCTTTGTCGGCATGAAATCGCGCGGCGTTTACGAAACGCCCGGCGGCACCATTTTGCTGGCCGCGCATCGCGCCATCGAAAGTATCACGCTCGATCGCGGCGCCATGCATCTGAAAGACGATTTGATGCCGCGCTACGCCGCGCTCATTTACAACGGCTTCTGGTTTGCGCCCGAGCGCGAGATGCTGCAGGCCGCAATCGACAAAAGTCAGGAACACGTCGAGGGCGACGTCACGCTCGAACTCTACAAGGGCAATGTCATCGTAACGGGGCGCGAGAGCGTCAAATCTCTGTATTCGCCAACTCTCGTCACTTTCGAAGACGATAAGGGCGCCTACGATCAAAAAGACGCGCAGGGCTTTATCAAGCTGAACGCGCTGCGGCTGAGAACGCTAGCGGCGCGGAATAGGAAGCCCAAGGGCTAAAGGGCGGCCTTGGGTCAATTGTGACCTCCAGAACACGGTTGGGGCGTTGTACGTCAACCATTCGCCGTTATCGAGTCACGAAGTTGACTAGGCCCTTGCTATAAGGTCCCCCATCGGGGCCGGTGTTGCGGCTCAATATCCCTGTTATTGGCATCCCATGACCCGCAATTCCGTCAATCGAACTCTCTCGCGACTATATTGGCTCATCGGCTTCATTCTCATCATGATGCTTGGATCTAAGTTCGCCGACGATGTTCCAGGCATCCCGTCCCAATTCATCAGCATCACAAGCCAGCTTTATGAATTCATGCGCGACATGTCGCTTTTGATCGCGACAGGCGGCGTCGCCTATATTTCCAATATCTTCCAAAAACGCTCCAAGTTCGTCGAAAGCCTGGAGGAGGAATGGCGCAACATCGTGCGCACCAAGTCGGCGCTGTTGAACTATTGCGAGAAGCCTTATCACGCGACCGACGATTATCTCGCGGCGTTCAATCGTGTCAGCGAAACGATCGACACCATGCGCATCGTCTATCGCAATTCCGGCGAGACGGACGGTCTTATCGGGCTCTACCCCTATGCGCCGCTGCACGACATGCGCCGCGCGCTGCAGACGCTGGACCCGCGCGCCGCAGTGCCGGCGAACGACGACCAGAAAAAGCTTGTGAAAGACGCCATACTGCAGTCATTCTACGCACTGCGCGAAACCTTTCTCGAAGAACTCGATCTTGAAGAGCCAGAGCACCCGTTGCTGATCTCTGGCGCACACCGCCTCAAGGTGCCCGGCGCGGATATGGCGGCGCTGATCCAGCAGGACAATCAGTTGCACCGGCTTGAACGCAGCCCGCCGCAGCGGCCCGATGTCGATACCATGCTCGCCGAACTACGTGCCAAAGAGAAAACCAGCACCGACCCGCGCGACACGAGCGCCCAGTCGAGCACCAAGGCGAAAAGTGACCCGCGCGACATCAGCGCGATGATGAACGGCAATCGGAAACGCTAGATTTAAACACGTAATTTGAAACACGCTATTTCAAATACGCTGGGGCGACGTGTAGACTGGCTTGGCTTTCTCGATGACGGCGCGCTTCGCGGCATGCATCGGAACCTCGAGCGCCGCGTAAGCAGCATTCACACGACGGGCCATTGCACTCATGTAGTCGCGCACCTCGTGCGGCAGCTCCACAGTTGCAAATCGATCCGGGTGATACGTTTTCGACAATTTCAAATAGGCGGAGCGGATCTCGTCCCAGGTTGAGTCGGATGACACGCCCAGGATCATGTGCGGCTCAAAGTTGTCGCCATCGCGGAGCCGCGACTTCAAATTGGACCCCGACGGCACAGAAATGATTTTAACGGACTTTAACGCCGACCGGGCAATGAGCGTGCGCTCTCCGTCGTAAGTCTCGAACTCGAGGAAGTGACCGTCGCCGTTTAAAACCTCGAAAATAGACCGGGTTGCCGTGATCAGGAACTTGCCCTTGACCAGCCGGCCGTCGTCCAACGTGACGTCCGCCGGAACTGCGGCCAGCTGCAGGCTGTTATCGATTCTATTGCGTTCAAACATTTACGGCCTCGGACAAGCGTTTCAGCGTGAGACATCAGCCAGGATAGGGGGCTGTATTGACGCGCCCCTCGCAAGAACCGTGCAAGTACCTAGCCGCTGAGGCGCCTCTGTGCTACGTCGCGGTCAGAATATTGCGCCGCACAACACAAGATGTGTTGATGGGCGTGTTAACCTTCAGGCGAAAAATGCAACTGCGAAACATCGCGATTATCGCGCACGTCGATCATGGCAAAACGACTCTCGTCGACGAACTCCTCAAGCAGTCGGGCGCGTTCCGCGAGAACCAGAAAGTCGCCGAGCGGGCGATGGACAGCAACGACCTGGAACGCGAGCGCGGCATTACGATTCTCGCGAAGTGCACGAGCGTCGTGTGGAAAGACATCCGCATCAACATCGTCGATACACCCGGACACGCCGACTTTGGCGGCGAAGTTGAGCGCATTTTGAACATGGTGGACGGCGTTATCGTACTCGTTGACGCGTCGGAAGGCCCGTTGCCGCAGACCAAGTTCGTCGTCTCAAAAGCCTTGAAGCGCGGCTTGCGCCCCATCGTTGCCATCAACAAGATCGACCGCCCGGACGAACGCCACCTCGACGTCTTAAACGAAATCTTCGATCTCTTTGCCAACCTCGATGCGACCGACGAACAGCTCGACTTCCCCATTCTCTATGGGTCTGGCCGCAATGGCTGGATGGCCTTAGCGCCGGAAGGCCCGCAGAAAGATCTCGCGCCTCTCTTCGATCTCGTGGTCGCGCATGTGCCCCCGCCCGCCGTTGACGATGGTCCGGTGCGCATCCTGGCGACCACACTCGAAGCCGATCCGTTCCTCGGGCGCATTCTGACGGGCCGCATCACGTCGGGCACGATCAAGGCAAATATGGCCATGAAGGCGATCCGCCACGACGGCACGCTGGTCGAGAACTTCCGCGCGACCAAGGTTCTGGCCTTCCGGGGTCTTGAACGCGTGCCGGTTGAAGAAGCCCACGCGGGCGAGATCGTGGCTATTGCCGGCATGACCGAAGCGACCGTCGCCGACACCCTGTGCGACCTGAGTGTCGAAATCCCTCTTATCGCGCAGCCCGTCGATCCGCCCACGCTGTCGATGACATTCCGCATCAACGACGGGCCTTTTGCCGGCCAAGAAGGCAACAAGGTGCAAAGCCGCGTTATTCGCGACCGCCTGTTGCGTGAAGCCGAACGCAACATCGCGATCAAAGTAACGACAGGTGATGACAACGACGCTTTCACCGTGTCGGGCCGAGGCGAATTGCAGTTGGCCATTCTGATCGAGAATATGCGCCGCGAGGGTTTTGAAATAACGGTCTCGCGCCCCAAAGTCGTGTTCAAGACCGACAATGACGGCCAGCGCTTAGAGCCTATCGAAGAAACAATCATTGACGTGGATGATGCGCATACCGGCATCGTTGTGCAAAAGCTTTCCGAGCGCCGCGGCGACTTGATGGAAATGCGCCCCTCGGGCGGCGGACGCACACGCATGGTCTTTCTCGTGCCGACGCGCGGCCTTCTTGGCTATCAATCGGAATTGCTGTCAGACACGCGCGGCACGGCGGTGATGAACCGCCTGTTCAACGTATACGCTCCGTTCAAGGGCGAAATTCAAGGGCGCCGCACGGGTGTTCTCATTTCCAACGGAACTGGCGAAGCGACGGCGTACTCAATCTTCAATCTGCAGGACCGCGGCTCGTTCATGATCGGCGCGCAGGCGCGCGTCTATGAGGGCATGATCGTCGGCGAACACTCGCGCGACAACGACCTCATCGTCAACGTTGTGCAGGGCAAGAAGCTGACGAACGTGCGCGCATCCGGCAAGGACGAAGCCTTGATCCTGACGCCGCCCATGCGGCTCACGCTTGAAAAGGCCATGAGTTACATCACGGATGAAGAGCTAGTCGAGATCACGCCGGAATCGATCCGCCTGCGTAAACGGTGGCTCGACCCGAACGAGCGCAAGAAGCAGGAACGCAAGCGCGAATCCGACCGCGAAGCGGGTGCAGCGTAATTTCTTCGCAGGATTAACACCTCGTTTACGAATTATAAATCGGTAAGCGTCATAATCGCGCGACCGGCGGGAAATATTCGGCCCGCATTTGTAAACGGATATTGATCATGTCGGCTTCGGCGAACGCTCAACAGCAATTTGGGATGAACGGCAGGCCGCGCTTCGGACGGTTGCAACTTCTTATGCCGGTCTTGATCGGCCTCGTGGCGCCGGTTCTTGCACTGCTGGTGGTCGACCCGCGCGCGCTCGCAAGCTTCAGCGTCATGATTCAAATTTACCTGATTGCCCTTCTGATTATTGCAACCATCGCTTTTGTGATCAGTATTTTCGATCAAGGCGATGTGACGAAGGTCATTTTCGATAGGACGAGCAAGGTTGTCATCGTCGAGAGAACGGGACTACTGGCCAGAAAACTGACCGAAGTGCCGTTTGTCGATATCGCCAACATCCGCATCGAGACACGTTACGACGACGACGGCTACCAAGCGGCCGTGCCGTTTTTGACCTTATCGACCCACGAGACCATTCAGTTGCCGTCTGGAACAGGCGAAGTTGAAGTTGCCGCCATGCGTGCCATTCTTGGCCGCCACTGAGCTAAGCCAGCGCGAACCGCGAACTCCACAAGCGACATGAGCGCCCGGACGCAACCGGCGGCCATTGGCGCGTGACAAGTTTCGGCACCTTGACTACAGCTGCGTTGTGCAAATCGATCCCAAGACCGAGACAACATTGGAACGGCGCGAATTAGCGCACGCGGCCACCCCCTCTATCGCATGGCCCGACGGCATTACGCCAACGCCGGAATTTGTTTCCGCGCTCGACTTCATACGAACAGCCGAGGGGCACTTGTTCGTCACAGGGCGCGCGGGAACCGGAAAATCGACCCTGCTCAGAGCGCTGCGCGACAACGGCGCTGCAGACATGGCAGTGCTAGCGCCCACCGGCCTTGCCGCGATCAATGTCGGCGGGCAAACCATCCATTCGTTTTTCGGCTTTCCGCCCAGGCTCATCCAAAGCGAAGATATCCGCCGCAGCCGTAACGGGCGGCTGATGCGCAAACTTGAGCTGCTTGTCATCGATGAAGTGTCGATGGTGCGCTCGGATCTGATGTGGGCCATCGATTATAGTCTGCGCCTCAATCGCGGGCGGCCGCGCGAACCGTTTGGCGGGGTGAGGCTCGTCATGTTCGGCGACCTTCATCAATTACCGCCGGTCGTCCAGGAAGCCGAAGTGGCGGCCTATCTCGCGGAGAATCACGGCGGACCGTTTTTCTTTTCGATGCCAGCATTGAGGGAGGGCGCGGGGACGGTTCGCATCGAACTCAGCCACGTGTTCCGGCAAAGCGATACGGCACTCATCACGGTCCTCAACCGCATTCGCGATGGCGACGTTTCCGAGGACGATCTTACGTTGCTGAATACGCGCGTTCACCCCATTCGCACTTTGAGCGAAGGCGAGCCCTACGTTATTCTGACCCCGACGAACGCGGCCGCCCGGCGCATCAATACGGCATATCTGGAAGCCCTGCCCGGCACGGCGATGCGTTATGAGGCCGGTGTCTCTGGCGATTTCAGCGAGAGCGCGCATCCAGCCGACGCGCAGCTGCAATTGAAACTCGGCGCCAAAGTCATGATGCTGCGCAACGATCCAGACAGGCGCTGGGTCAACGGCACGATCGCACGCATTACCAAGCTCACCGACAAGCAGGTTTGGATCGAGACAGGCGGCCGCGAATACGAAGTCGAGCAGGCATCCTGGGAACATCGGCGCTACGCCTTCGACCAAGCGGCCGAAAAAATCGTCGAAAGCGTCGCGGGTACATTCAAGCAGTTTCCCTTGCGCCTGGCTTGGGCTCTGACCATTCACAAAGCCCAGGGCTTAACGCTCGATAAGGTCTATATCGACCTCGGGCGGGGCACCTTCGCGCACGGACAAACTTATGTCGCTTTGTCGCGCTGCAAGTCGCTGGAAGGTATCGCGCTCGCCCGCAAGCTCACGCCGTCAGACATCATGTTCGATCCCGCAGCGACCGGGTATCGCGAGGCATTTCCGGCACTTGTGTAATTAATCTAGTCGCTGCTTATGCTGCAAATGCGAAATTTGTTGCACATGAGACCCAAAAGCAAAAAGCCTTGCTAATTGTCAGCAAAATCGGCGTTAACCAAGGTGCAGCTATAAAAACAATGACCCGCATCACAGATAATTGTTGCAATGCACAATAAAATCTCCTACATACTTTTTACCAACACAACGCCCCCGGCACTACCGACATCCATTTTTGACCCCCAAACCCATCAGGAGCCCACAATGAGCGACGCTTTTACCCGCCAGGTCCAGGACTTCACCCGCCAGGCACAAGACATGTTCACGTCAGGCAAAGACGCTAAGATCCCTGAGAACATGTCGGCATTCGCCGAAGATGCAGTCGCCAAGTCGCGCGACGCCTACAACAAGATGGCGACTGTGACCAAAGACAACGCCAAGGTTATGGAAGACGTTGTTTTGACGGCACAGGCCGGCGCCAAGTCGATCGGCGAAAAGATGCTCGCCAACACAATTGCCAACACTGAAGCTGCTTTCGACGCAGCACAGGCTATCGCTAAGGCGAAGACCTTCCCTGAGCTTGCCCGCCTCCAGGCAAACTTCTGGCAGCAGCAGTTTGCAAACGTCGGCGCACAGTCGAAGGAAATCTTCGAATTGTCGACGAAAGTTGCCAAGCAGTCCTTCGAAACCGTCGGTTCGGCAACGGCTAAGTCGTTCGAACAGATTAAAAAGGTTGGCTAAGACTGGGCCTCAGCCCATCTTGGTCAGGTCGCGCTGAGTTACAGCTCGCGAACCAGAAAATTGCTTAAAACGCTTGACGCGCCCGCGGGTAACCACGGGCGCGTCTTTATTTTTGCCAAGACTTCATATGTTCCTGACATCGCCACAAGGGGCGCTATAGTGGCGCCATGATCGGAGCAGGGACCAAAGCCGTTGTGCGTCGTGCCAAGCAATCGGACAGCGAAAGGCTTGCCGAAATATTCGCCGAATCGTGGCGCCTTGCTTATTGCGGAATCATCCCCCATCAGCACCTCGAATGCCTCATCCAGCGACGCGGCAAAGCCAGCTGGAGCAAAGCCATCAAGACAGAAGCGCATCTCTTGGTGGTCGAAGCTGCTGGTCAGATTGCCGGTTACGCCAATTTCGGAGCGGCACGCCGCCAGGGCCCTTACAAGGGTGAGATTTACGAAATCTATCTGGCGCCGCTGTTTCAGGGACTTGGATTGGGCGAACATCTCTTTGAAGCCTGCCGCAGTGAACTCGACCGCCGCGATCTCGAAGGTCTTGTCGTTTGGGCCCTCGAAGATAACGTCATTGCCGCCGATTTTTATTACCGGCGTGGCGGCCGGCCGATTGCACGCATGACCGAAAACTTCGGCGCCGCGAAACTCGGCAAGATCGCCTTCGGCTGGCACTAGTCACATACCTGCATCGCGAAAAGCACTTAAGCCGCATTGCTGCAACTCGAACTCTTGTGTGAATTCGTGACCCCTACCCCCGCAGGACGATAGGATTGAAGCCATGCGCATTGACGCCATCAAGACCGGCACCAACCCGCCCGACGACATCAACGTCATTATCGAAGTGCCGGTCGGCGGCGAACCCATCAAATACGAGATGGACAAGGCGTCAGGCGCGCTGTTTGTCGATCGCTTCCTCTACACGCCTATGAGATACCCGGGGAACTACGGGTTTGTGCCGCACACGTTATCGGCAGATGGCGACCCTATTGACGTGCTCGTCTGCAATACGCGTGCGATCGTTCCGGGCGGCGTTATCAATTGCCGTCCAGTGGGCGTTATGGTGATGGAAGATGACGGCGGCGGCGACGAGAAGATCATCGCGGTTCCAAGTTCAAAGCTCACGAAGCGCTATGACAACGTCAAAACCTACACCGATCTGCCGCAAATCTTGCTTGATCAGATCGAACACTTCTTCTCACACTACAAGGACCTGGAGCCCGGCAAATGGGTCAAGATCGACCACTGGGGCCACGTGGATGAAGCGAAAAAGCTTATCCGGGACGCGCTCCAACGCGGTGCAAAACCCATCTGATCGTCAAGGGATCGTCAAAGGACTGTTCACCACGCCCGGAAATCGCCGCCGCGCTACTTCCGCTCCCCTGGGGCGGTTGCTATACCCCGCGAACGCTTTGTGACCGCCTGTTGAACGGGAGCCGCTATGAAGAGCGCCGTCATATGAAGATTGCAGTCATGGGCGCCGCTGGACGCATGGGCCGGGAATTGGTCCGCGCCATTGCGGCGACACCCGGCTGCGCCGTCTCGGGCGCAACCGAAGTCCCAGGTTCGGCGCTCTGTGGCGGAGATATTGGAACGCTTGCCGGATTGGAGCCCCTCGGCACCAAGGTCAGCGATGACGCCGCCGCCGTGATTGCCGACGCCGACGCAATTCTCGATTTCACCAGCCCCAAGGCAACTGCCGTCTTTGCGGCGTTCGCGGCCAAACACGGAAAAATCCACGTCATCGGCACGACGGGTTTCGACGCGACGACCGAAGCCGCGATCAAATCTGCGGCGTCCGGCGCGACCATCATCAAGGCCGGCAACATGAGCTTGGGTGTCAACTTGATCGCCGCGTTGACGCGCAAGGTCGCCGCCGCATTGGGCGAAGACTTCGATATCGAGATCGTCGAAATGCACCACAAGCTCAAGGTCGATGCCCCTTCCGGCACGGCTCTGATGCTCGGTGAAGCAGCAGCTGACGGCCGTGGCGTCAAACTCGCGGACAAATCCGTTCGTGCGCGCGACGGCCATACGGGTGTGCGCCGCGATGGCGACATAGGCTTTGCCACGCTGCGCGGCGGCAGCGTCGTCGGCGACCACACGGTTATATTTGCCGGTAACGGCGAGCGCATCGAACTGACGCACCTAGCCGCAGACCGGGGAATTTTCGCGCGCGGCGCGGTTAAGGCTGCCCTTTGGGGAAAGGGCCGCGGTCCGGGCCTCTATTCAATGGCGGACGTGTTGGGTATCTGACGGCCGGGTACGAGATAGCAACACGTGCAAATCAACGAAAGCAGTGGTTCGGCTTCGAGATGACAGACGCTCTCACAGATAATGTTCTGGTACTTGTTCGACACGGCGAGAGCGAATGGAATCGCTTGAACCTATTCACGGGCTGGAAGAACCCCGATCTCACCGAAAAAGGTTTGATCGAAGCGCGCGTGGCCGGCCGCCTGATCAAACATGAAGGCATCAAGTTCGATCATGCCTTTACGAGCGGGCTAAAACGCGCCCAGCACACGCTCGATATCATGCTCTCCGAACTCAATCAGTCCTCTGTGCCCATCACGCGCGATCTGGCCTTGAACGAACGCGATTACGGCGAACTGTCAGGCCTCAATAAGGATGAAGCCAAAGCCAAGTGGGGCGAGAAGCAGGTCTTGCTCTGGCGCCGCTCGTTCGACGTGCCGCCGCCGGGCGGGGAAAGTCTCAAGGATACGCTGGCGCGCGTCAGGCCGTATTACGATACGGCGATCTGGCCCGAGATCGTCAAGGGCAAGAACGTGATCGTCGCCGCGCACGGCAATTCGCTACGCGCGCTCATTATGGTCTTGGAAGGTCTGTCGGGCGATCAAATCCTGCAGCGCGAACTCCAGACCGGCGCTCCCATCGTCTATCGCCTCGGTGCTGACGGCCGCTCCATCGATCGCAAGGATCTTTTGCCGCCGCGCTCAGCCGCCGCCCCTCCCGTCGACCGGATTGTTTGAGAAATTTTTATTACCGGAGTTTTTGAATGGCCTGGGACGCACTCACCCGCGATGCGCAAAAAGAGAACTCAAGAGATCGCGACAAACTGATTGGCGTCTACATCGGCATTCTTGCCGTCATCCTGGCCATCTGCAACGTCGGCGGCGGCAACGCATCCAGCACTGCCATGTTCAAGAACATCGAAGCCTCTAATCTTTGGGGCTTCTTCCAAGCCAAGAATATCCGCCGTCAGGGATTGCGTCTCCAAGCCGACGATCTCGATATAGTACTCGCTTCCAATCCCAACGTGCCGGACGCCGCGCGCACTATGATCTCGGAAAAAATATCTGGCTATCGCGCTCAAGCAGAAAAACTGACGGCCGATCCAGAGAAAAAAGAAGGGCTCGACGAACTTTTCGTCAAGGGCAAAGCACTCGAAGCCGAGCGCGACGAAGCGCTGAAGCGAGGACCCTATTTCGACTACGGGCAAGCACTTCTGCAAATTGCCATTGTGCTGGCCTCCATTGCCATTATCGCCGGCGGCAACGCGCTGCTCGTTCTGAGTTTCATCCTCGGCGTGCTCGGCACGATATCGGCGGCTGGCGGATTTACGCTGGCGTTCCCGCTACCGTTTTAAGGTGTTTTGACCGGTTCCATTTCGTGCTGTCCAACCGCCGCAGCAATAACCCCGCCGTCGCGCACGATCTCTGCACGCGCCTCATATCGGCCTTGCTGCCAGGGAACTTCGCGCCGCTTCTTCCCTGCGTATGAAATGTAGGTTGCTTTGTTTTTCTCAAGCGGTTCGGAGAGTTGTTCGACCAGCGTCCCGCCCGGCCCATCGACGACGATGCGGATTCTGTCTCCAGCGAGAAGATTGATAAACCGCGCGTAGAATAACAACGCCGGGCTCTCGGCATCAAGGGGATCGACGACCGTGTGGGCCTTTTCCAGAGCGTTGAGATTTGGCGCGCCGCCCGTGAACCCGGTCATGATGATTTCGCCATTCCGGTAAGCAAACGGCGCGATCGCAGCGGGTTGCCAAAGCCCTGCCGATTTGGTGTCGCGTTGACAGGCGCCGTCCTTGGCATCCGGCAGGAAGGGATCGACAACCTCGCCGTTCAACCGCACCGTGAAGTGCACATGCGCAAAATCTGCCATGCCGGAAAACCCGACATTGCCAAGTTTTTCGCCGCGCTTGACGGCTTGGCTCTTGGTGACAGTGACCGAGCCCTGCATCATGTGGCAATACTGCGTCTCCCATCCATTTCCGTGGTCGATGACGACGCCGTTTCCGCACTCGCGGCTTTTCACGTCATCAGGCTTGCCTTCGCGCAGAAAGATGTCTTGCACGCCATCCCGGGTTGCTTTGACCTTGCCATCGGCGGACGCGATTACTGCGAACCCTTGCTTGGCTGCGTCTGCCGAAAGGAGACGAAAATCGATCCCGTTATGTTTTTCGTAGGTTGCACCGCCACAAGCGTAATCGCGCGCGCCGGGGCCTGGATCGAGATCGACATAACTCTGAATAAAACAAGTCTTGTGCGGCTCGCAGGCGAGCGGCAAGGACAGCTCAATCGGTTCTTGGCTGGCCACAGCGGTTGCGCCAACCAGCGCCGCCATGCCGGCCGTGACCCATCGTTTCAACCAGCTCATGCTGCCCTCTGCGCCAAAGTGACATCGAACAGCCCGCCTCGCTTGCCGGGCCCCGCGCAAGAGGCTAGCACTACCGCGCCGCAACTTGCCCTCACAATCGATCGAAGGACTCCAATGGCCACGCATTCCCTGCTCCTGCTCCCCGGTGACGGTATTGGCATCGAAACCATGGCGGAAGTCGAGCGCCTGATCGCGTTTTTCAATGCCAAAAGCAATACGGCAAAATTTGTCCTTGATCGCGATTTGGTTGGCGGGTCGGCCTATGACGCGCACGGAGTCGCCATTACAGACGCAGCCATGGCCAAAGCTTTTAAGGCAGACGCGGTCATTTTCGGCGCGGTGGGCGGGCCGAAGTGGGACAAGGTGCCCTATCAGCACCGTCCCGAGGCGGGCTTGCTGCGGTTGCGCAAGGATCTGGATCTCTTCGCCAATCTTCGACCCGCCATTTGCTATCCGGCACTCGCGGACGCTTCCAGCCTGAAGCGCGAACTGGTCGAGGGTCTCGACATCATGATCGTGCGCGAATTGACGGGCGGCGTCTATTTCGGCGAGCCAAAGGAAATTGTGACGCTTGAGAACGGTGAGCGCCGGGCGGTTGACACCCAGCTTTATACCTCGCGTGAGATTGAGCGCATTGCCAAGGTCGCTTTCGACCTCGCCCGCAAACGCGGCAACAAGGTGCATTCGGCCGAGAAGCGCAACGTCATGAAAACCGGCGTGCTGTGGAACCAGGTGGTCACCGAAGTTCACAAGTCCTACGCGCCTGACGTGACGCTGGAACATATTCTCGCGGACAACTGCGCTATGCAACTCATCCGCAACCCGAAGCAGTTCGACGTCATCGTCACGGACAATCTGTTTGGCGACATCCTTTCGGACGAAGCGGCGATGATGACGGGATCGCTCGGCATGTTGCCGTCGGCATCGCTTGGGAGTTCGGATTCGAAAACCGGCAAGCGCAAAGCACTCTATGAGCCCGTGCACGGTTCTGCGCCCGACATCTCCGGCAAGGGTCTCGCCAACCCGATTGCAACGATCGCATCGTTTGCGATGGCACTGCGCTATTCCTGCGACATGCCGAAGGATGCCGACCTGATCGACAGCGCCATCGCCCGCGTTTTGGAAAAGGGCCTTAGGACTGGCGACATCATGCAGAGCGGCATGAAACAGGTTGGAACGACTGAGATGGGCAGAGCGATTGAGGCGGAGCTCAAGGCGTTGACGGCGTAGCGCGAGGCCCACGATGGCAGGAAAAGGTTGTTCACCAGTCGGGACTTGACCGAACACACATTTGGCGGAACACTGCCCAAATGGATTACTCGCAAATCATAACCATCGATCCGGGCAAGCGCAGCGGCAAACCCTGCATTCGCGGCCTCAGAATCACGGTCTATGACGTGCTCGACTACCTTGCGGGCGGTATGAGCGAGGATGATATTCTGCGCGATTTTCCGGAATTGTCGCGTGACGATATCCGCGCCTGTCTGGCCTTCGCCGCCGACCGTGAAAGGCGATTGGTAGGCGGAATTGGCGCGTGAGGCTTCTGTTCGATGAAAATCTGTCCCGTAGTTTATGCACGCGCCTGAAAGATGTTTTTCCGGAATCCAAACATGTGGTTGCTGCGGGGCTGGAACGCGCAAGTGACCAAGACGTGTGGGAATATGCCAAACGCAATGGGTCAGTGATTGTGACCAAAGATGGCGATTATCACCAAATGAGCTTTCTGCTCGGTGCTCCACCAAAGGTTGTTTGGCTTCGAATTGGAAACTGTTCTACGGACAAAATCGAAGACTTGTTGCGCCGGAATTTGGAGTCGATAGCTCAATTCGAAGGCGAGGCTGGCTCAGCAATACTGATCATTGAGCCGATCTAATTCCCAACTCAATCTTTGGAATACCCCCATCCGGCCAAGTTAAGCCCGCCTGCTGGGCTGACGAAGTCCTTACAACAGTTAAGAAAGAGTTGACAAATCAACCTCTTCGCGCCGTGGCCCGGGCGTGAGACAATTGCTTAACTGATTCGGGGAATTGGGCGCCGCTTTGCGACAATGCAAGCGCGGCCCGGTGCGGGGGCACTTAGACAGACCATGACGACAGCGAACGAACTACGCGCAGGGCTGCTTGCGGTTGCAAAGCGATCGGTCAGCCTGATGACCGCCTGCACAAACGAAGAAAGCACCAAGCTTTATCTGGTGTTGCCGTTCCTTGGGCTGCTCGGCTACGACTACGCCAACCCTTACGAAGTCTACCCCAAACATTCGGTCAGCCCCGACTGCAATACCGATTTCGCGATTCTGCGCGACGGCATCCCTGTCATAGCTGTCAACGTTCAATCAGCCGGTCAAGATTTGGCAGACGGCCACACCCGCTTGGCGCGCTATTTCAAAGCGGTTGCTGAAACGAAACTCGCGATCCTGACGAACGGCACGCTGTTCCAGTTTCATGTCGATTCGAGCGAAAGCGGCGTTCTCGACAGTTCGCCCTTCCTGACCGTCGACCTCGAAACGATTGCTCGTGCTGGCGTCACCGACGAAATACTTGAAACACTGATGGCAGCGGTTAAAGGCCACTACGACCCTGAAACGATTGCCGAAGCAGCTCACGTGCAACTCGTCAAACGCCGCCTCCGCACCGTATTTGTCGATGAGTCGAAAGGCCCTTCGGAAGCATTCTGCCGCTTTGCTCTTGAGCGCATAGGTATCGAAAACGTGCGCAAATCCGCCATCGACCGGTATTACGCACCCATGATCAAGGCGGCATTTGAAGAGAGTTTGGTGCTTCCCGTTGTCGAACGCTTGAAGAGCCAGCCGAATGGAGAAAGCCGCTCGGGGCCGGTGACGATGCATCAAATCGGCCAGCGCATAGCGACGACGGAAAACCAGCTTCAGCTCTTCAACTATTTGCGCCGCCGCTTGGCGTTCCTCGTTGACGACAACACGCAATTCGAGGCTATCGAAAACGTGCGCTACACCGATTACGTCGGCCGTCTAACCGTCTACTACGACCGAGAACGCAAAGGCCGCCTGTTCGACTACATCGAAGGCGCCGATGGCTATGACAAATATATCTTCCCCGATCCGATTGGCGAGATCGTCACAAATAACGTCATGGAAATCGACGCCGCACTGAAAACGGTTTTTGCAACGCGCGTCAGGGAACTCGGCGGCGTTTCCAATCAGCAAAAGCTTGCGCGCATCGCCTAAACATGCGCGCCTTCCTTGCAGGCATCGATTTGACCATCCACCGCGCCGCGAGCCGTCCAATCGGGCTTAACGCCCGGTGGGCCGGGAGCGGCTTCTTCGCTGCGGCTGACGAAATAGAACTCGTAACAATTGCCGCCTGAGCGCGCCACGCGATAGCATCCACCTGCCGGATCGGCATCGTAAATCGTGCAAAGCGTACCTTGGGTCACCGACCAGCGGCCGGTCATGACGTTGCCGCCCTCGACGTACTCAAGCTGGCCACCTGGCAAATAGCGTTCGGTAAAGCGCTGGCCTGTGACGTACATGCCTTCGAGGGTTTTACCGCCTAGACCCGTTTCGATCTCCGCCGCCGTCAGCCAATCCTTGGCCAGGGCGTGTCTAGACAACGGGCCAATGGCGACGAGTAGACCAAGTGCCACAGCGCCCGCCAACTTGATCCTGCCGCTTTGGACCGCTGGGAAGCCCATGTGCAACTCTCCGCCGTTCGCCCAACTCCGATTTCGTCCAAAACCGAGCCAATCAAAAGAATATGACTGAAACGCGCCGCGATGCTGGACTGAGACTTTAAACAGTCTTGAATCGCTCCCCCCTGGCCGCTAAGTCTGCCGCTTAAACTTGAAATTGCTTGGGCCCGGAACGGCGCCCGGCGCAGCCGTTTAGGATTTACACCTCATGGGATACAAAGTCGCCATTGTCGGCGCGACGGGCAACGTCGGCCGGGAAATGCTCAATGTGCTGGCGGATCGCAAATTTCCCATCAGCGAACTCGTTGCCCTGGCCTCGCGCCGCTCGCTTGGCACAGAAGTCTCCTTCGGCGACAAGACACTTAAGTGTCAGGACCTCGAAAATTTCGACTTCAAGGGCACGGATATTTGCCTGATGTCAGCCGGCTCCAGTGTGTCAAAAGATTGGTCGCCAAGAATTGGCGCGCAGGGCACCGTCGTCATCGATAACTCATCGTACTGGCGCTATGACCAGGACGTGCCGCTGGTCGTGCCGGAAGTGAACGCCGACGCCATCGCCGGCTTCACGAAGAAGAACATTATCGCCAATCCGAATTGCTCGACCGCGCAAATGGTCGTGGCGCTGAAGCCGCTGCACGATGCGGCCACCATCAAACGCGTTGTGGTCTCGACCTATCAATCTGTTTCAGGTGCGGGCAAAGAAGCCATGGACGAACTCTGGCACCAGACCAAGGGCAAGTATGTTCCGGGCCAGGAGGTCGAATCGAAAAAATTCCCAAAACAGATTGCCTTCAACTGCATTCCTCAAATCGACGTCTTCATGGAAGACGGCTACACTAAAGAGGAATGGAAGATGCTGGTCGAGACTAAGAAAATCCTCGATCCCAAGATCAAAGTGACGGCGACGTGCGTGCGCGTGCCGGTTTTTGTTGGTCACTCGGAATCCCTGAATATCGAGTTCGCAAAGCCGATTTCACCCGAAGAAGCGCGTGAAATTCTGCGCCGTGCGCCCGGCATTCAGGTCATCGATAAGCGCGAACCTGGCGGCTACATTACGCCAGTCGAAGCGGCCGGCGAGTATGCAACGTTCGTCTCTCGCATTCGCGAAGACGCGACCGTTGAGAATGGTCTGGCGATGTGGATCGTATCCGACAATCTGCTGAAGGGCGCAGCGCTCAATGCTGTGCAAATCGCCGAAGCGATGATTGAACGCAAGCTCTTGCGGAAGGCTGCCTAAGGTCCGGGCTCAAGCCGTACCACTGGATGATCGGAACGCAATTCGAGGGTGCGGAGAACCGCACCCTCTTTTTTATTAGCGTTTACCGGTCGGTTCTTTGGCCTGCATACGGCCGAGGACCTGAACGATGGAATTCAGATCTTGCAATAACTTGTCGCGCTGCCCAGCCGGGAGCGCGCTGAGTATTCTGTCATCGACTTTGCGCGATAGAGGCTCGGCCGACTTCAGAACCCGCCAGCCTTCTTCCGTCAGCTTAACGGCATAGGCGCGCGCATCCTCTTTGGTGCGGCGGCGCTGTAGTAGGCCTTTCTTGAGCATCCGCCTGACGATGTCGGCTAAGGTTGACCGGTCAATTCCGGTCCGTTCAACCAAATGGGTCTGGCTCAATCCTTCGTTCTGCGAAACAGTCACCAGAACAGCAAATTGCCGGGGCGTAAGATCGCCGCCACCAAGTTCAGCCTGGAAAACTTCCGCAGCGCATTGTCCTGCCCGGTGAAGCAGATGCAAAGGCGAGCGCTCTAGTCGATTAGGTGCGGGATCACGTGCCATTCTCATCCTCAGAAGAAAGTCTTGTTCCAATTACAGTGGTAACAGAGATTGTTGCCGGATTCACCTGAGTTATATTCATCATCTGATAAATTCAGTCTCAGCGGGATGAAAAGCGGCATAAACAACCTTGAGTTACCAACATTCCTAACAAGAAACACTAGTTCTTGAACAACGTCTAGACGTTTACTCCAACTTTAGTAACCAAATTCTTACTTTGTTGTTCCAAGGCAAGCCGCCCCAAAGCGCCTGTGTGAAGATAATCTGCTCTATGAGAATAGGTGTATTGGCGTTTACTCGCTGGGTTGCTCGTAGCGCTGCATGAGGCCGACTTGTGCTACCGCAAACATCATGAGTAGCGGTATCGCGCCAAAAACTTTGAAGCCGACCCAGAAGTCGGTGGAGAAATTGCGCCAGACGATCTCGTTCAGCAGGGCCAAAAACAGAAAGAAACCGCCCCAGCGGACCGTCAACTTGCGCCAGCCTTCGTCCGTCAGACGGAGGGCTTCGCCAAGCGCCAGCTTGAGGAAGGTTTTGCCGGCCAGCAATCCACCGAATAAAATCGCGGCGAACAAGCAGTAGACGATTGTCGGCTTGACCTTGATGAACTGTTCGTCTTGAAGCCAGATTGTCAGTCCGCCAAAGACCATGACGAACAGCGCCGTCACCAGCGGCATCATAGGAATGCGGCCCAGAACGACGCGCGATACGGCCAGTGACACGATCGTTGCCACCATGAAAATACCAGTCGCCCAATAAATTCCGAGTTGCGAATTGGCGATGAAAAGCACGATCAGCGGACCAAACTCAACGAGTAGCTTGACCAGCTGCTTACGGTCAAATTTTACGTCGGCCGGCTCTGCTTTTTTGCTTTCAGGCTCTGTCATAGCTATCACGCTCCGCCGGCTGGCGATGGCGCCGGCAACCGGTACTTCTGCAGATTGCGCGTCATCAACCAAGCGTAGAGCAACGTAATGGGCAGAATGAACGCGACCTTGAACAAGATCCATACGTTTATGCCGTCCAACTGATAGCCGAGAAAATCATAGAGTTCGCTGGCTTTGAAAGTAAGGCGCACAAATTCGTTCGCAACGGCCGTAAACATGAAAAAGGCCGCGAAGCTCCAAGTAAATTTGTTCCAGCCTTCGTCTGTATAGTGAAACGTCTTATCAAAGACGTACTTGAAAAAATTGCGCTTGATGGCGAGCCCGCCAATCAAGAACAACGCAAACAGCGCGTTGAATATGGTCACCTTGATTTGCACCCACATAGGATTGCCTGTGAGGAGCGTTAAACCGCCAAATACAATCGTGACGGTGGATGCGATGAGCGGAAAGAACGGCGGCCGGCGGAACATGTAAAACATCACGGCAACAGCCAAGATGGTCGTAAGGATCAAGGCCCATGTTCCAGCGTTGATGCCGTACATTGCATTGACGATGAACATCGTCACGAGAGGCCCGAACTCGCTCAGGATATTGATCGTCTGCTCGGCGTTGAATGGGAAAAGGCGTTGCCGCAAGCTCATGTACCTTTAAGTCCTTTTTCTATTTCGGAGCGGCTTGAAAGCAGCCTCCGTCCACTCCTATTGAACCCTTACGCGTCTGCAATTGCTTTGGCAAAGTCGGCCGCGCTGAATGGTTGCAGGTCGTCTATCCCTTCGCCGACACCGATTGCATGCACGGGCATGTTAAATTTCTCGGCAATTGCGACCAAAATACCGCCCCTGGCTGTGCCATCCAACTTTGTCATAATGAGGCCTGATACCCCCGCTTTATCCCTGAAAACTTCCACTTGTTGGAGCGCGTTTTGTCCAGTCGTTGCATCAAGCACAAGGACTACGTCGTGGGGCGCGGTACCATCGAGTTTCTTCAAGACCCTGATGACTTTTTCGAGCTCTTCCATCAAAGCCTGCTTGTTTTGCAGACGTCCCGCAGTGTCAAGCAGCAAGACGTCTGCTGATTGTTCTTGTGCCCGCTTCAGGGCTTCATAGGCAAGACCGGAGGAATCCGAGCCAACGCCTGTGTCGATCACGTCCGCACCGGTCCGCTCGCCCCAAACTTTCAGCTGATCGATGGCTGCCGCGCGGAACGTGTCGCCCGCCGCAATGATTACTTTTTTGCCATCGGCCGCAAATTTCGCGGAGAGCTTGCCGATGGTTGTCGTCTTGCCGGTACCGTTCACGCCAACCATCATGATCACGTGCGGCTTGTTTGCGGTATTGACCAAAAGCGGCTTGGCAACGGGCGTCAGCACACGCTCGACTTCGCTCGCCAAAATGCTGCGCACCTCATCCGCCGAGATGCCTTTTTCAAACCGGCCTTTGCCGATCGCTGACGTGATCCGCGTTGCCATGCCAAGACCGAGATCGGATTGGATGAGCAAGTCCTCAAGGTCTTCAAGCGTGTTCGCGTCGAGCTTGCGTTTCGTGAAGAGCCCGGTGATGCCGTCCGATAACTTACTCGATGTTTTTCCGAGACCCGCCTTGAGACGCTGAAACCACGTCTGCTTGGATGGCTCAGGTGTCATTGCTGACACCGGTGTTATTGTCGTTTCGGGCGGGATCGCGGCATCCGCGATATCGTCAACCAATTCCGGCACCGCAGACGGTTCATCCTTGGCTCCGAAAAGACGGCCAAACAGGCCTTTGCGCTTTTCTTCGCTCACGCGGCAACCTCGCCTGGCACCACGTCGCCCGCGAGCTGGCCATTGGCAAATCCCGTGACACGCGCGGTGATGATGTCGCCAGCACTTGCGGTGGCAGCACCAGTGACATTGATCTCGGCGAAATGCGGCGTGCGCCCCATTGACGATCGCCCCAATGATGACTGGGTGCCAGCGCGTTCAATCAACACCGCATGCATCGTTCCTGTTTGCCCGGCGAAGAACGCGTCGCGCACCTGTTCACCCTTGGCTCTGAACCTTGCGGCACGCTCTTTAATGATGGGACGCGCGACTTGCGGCATGCGGGCAGCCGGCGTGCCTTTGCGTGGTGAAAACGGAAAAACGTGCAGGAATGTCAGGCCGCATTCATCGACAATGTCGAGCGAGCGCTGAAACATTTCGTCCGTTTCGGTTGGAAAGCCCGCGATAAAATCGGCGCCGAGCACGACGTCGGGACGCAACTTCCGCGCCGTCTCGCAGAACTGGATAGCGTCGTCGCGCAAGTGGCGCCGCTTCATGCGCTTCAGGATCATGTCGTCGCCCGCCTGCATGGAGAGATGCAGATGCGGCATCAAACGCGCCTCGTCCGCCAGCGCCCGCATGAGATCAGCGTCGGCCTCCACCTGATCGATCGACGACAGGCGCAGGCGCTTTAATTCCGGAACGTGCTTTAAAACCTGGCGCACGAGTTTGCCGAGCGTCATCTCGCCCGGAAGGTCAGGGCCATACGACGTCATATCAACGCCGGTCAGCACGACCTCGGGAAAACCTTTTTCCACAAGATGGCGGATCTCCATGACGACATCGCCCGCCGGTACCGAGCGCGAAGGACCGCGCCCGTATGGAATAATACAAAACGTGCAACGGTGGTCACAGCCGTTTTGAATTTGCACGTAAGCGCGCGCCCGGCTGCCAAAGCCATCGATCATGTGCGAGGCAGTTTCGCGCACGCTCATGATGTCATCGACCTGCACCCGCTCGCAATCGTCGATCATAAGACCGCGAAACGTTTCGGCCTTCATCTTCTCGCCATTGCCAATGACGTGATCGACTTCGCTCATTTCGGCGAATCGCTCCGGCTCGATTTGGGCGGCACAGCCTGTGACGATGATGCGCGAGTTTGGATTTTCGCGGCGCAATCGCCGGATTGTTTGGGCTGCCTGACGCACAGCTTCTGCTGTCACCGCGCAGGTATTGACGATGACCGCATTGTCGAGCCCCGCTTCAGACGCGTGACGGCGCATAACTTCAGACTCATAAGCATTGAGCCGGCAGCCAAGCGTGATGACTTGAAGTTCAGACATCGGGTGAAACGGTTCAATCCAAAAAAGCAGGCCGGGCGAGGTCGCGTTCGGTCCTGCGGTGTAACTGAGATCAGCCGCCGCGCCTAGACACTCGAACGATCTAAACGGGCGCCTTCATCAGCGTTGCCATATCGAATTGACCTTCGAACTCGAATTCGGCCGGTCCTGTCATGAGGATATGGTTTGCGTCGGTCCACTCGATCAAGAGCGGGCCGCCCGGCAGCGTCACTGTGACCCTGCGGTCTGTCAGCTTTTTGCGGGCCGCACACACCACGGCCGCACAGGCAGCGGAGCCGCACGCCTTGGTCAGCCCGGCGCCGCGCTCCCAGGTGCGCAATGTGATCGCGTCGCGCGCCGTCACTTGGGCAAGCGAGATATTGGCGCGCTCTGGAAAGATCGGGTGGTTCTCAAGCAATGGGCCAAAACGGCCGAGATCGTGCGCGTTGACGTCGTCAACCCAGAAAATCGCGTGTGGATTTCCAACGTTGACGACAGACGGCGAATGCAACACAGGCGCATCGATTGGGCCGATCTGCAATTCGATGGCGCGCGTGTCACGGAACTCTTCTGCTGTTGGGATGTCCTGCCAATTAAAGCGCGGCTCTCCCATATCGACGGTAATCGAAGATGCGTCCTTGACCTTCACGACAAGAATACCAGCAGTCGTCTCAACTTTGAAATCCGTCCGCCCC
The DNA here is from genome assembly GCA_043718455.1 of Hyphomicrobium sp. Taxonomy (GTDB): domain Bacteria; phylum Pseudomonadota; class Alphaproteobacteria; order Rhizobiales; family Hyphomicrobiaceae; genus Hyphomicrobium_B. Next base: position 13,018 of record JAYSVT010000237.1, on the reverse strand, counting down.
GCGATCGCTTGCCCCATGAACCAGCCGACGCAACGCGTGCCGTTTCCGCAAGCGCCAACTTCCGAGCCATCTGCATTGTAGATGCGCACGAAGGCGTCGGTGTCCTTGGTCGTGGGCGCGTGCAGCACCATCATCTGGTCGAAGCGCGATTGCCGGTTGGCTGCTACGGCGGCAACCTCTGCCGCCGTGAACACTTTGCTGCTGTCGCGCAAGTCGATGACGACGATCTCGTTGCCGAGGCCGTTCATCTTGACGTAAGGGATGGTGGCGGATGCTGTCATGGGCTCTTATATGGCAAGGACCACGGACAAAGACAAACCAGGCGGAGTATTCATGTTGCCGCAACCTTTTCGTTTCCTCCTAACTTGCGTCGCACTTGCAAGCTTTTCTGGTCTCTCGAGAGCCGCTTCTGCTGCCCAGACCAATGCGCCGCCCGCTCCTAAAACCTCGATTATTGTCGAAGAAGTCGCCAAGGGCCTGAAGTTTCCCTGGGGGCTGCAGTTTCTGCTTGACGGGCGCATGCTTGTGACCGAGCGCGGCGGATCGATGCGCCTCGTCGCCAAGGACGGCAAAGTTTCAAAACCGGTCGAAGGCTTGCCCCATGTCGTCAACAAGGGCCAGGGCGGGCTGCTCGACGTGCTTCTGAGCCAAGATTTCGCAACGTCGGGCACGATCTTCTTTTCCTACGCCGAGCCGCGCGCCTCGATCACGAACGGTACAAGCGTGGTGCGCGCCAAACTGATCCTTGAGGGCGAAACAGGCCGCATAGAAGATGGCGAAGTGATTTTCCGCCAGCAGCCGGGCGCGCGCGGATTTTATCATTTCGGCTCGCGTCTCGTGTGGGACAAGACCGGCGCGTTGTTCGTCACAACCGGAGAACGGGCGGATCTCAGCGATAGTGCGCAGGATCTCGGCACGCATCTCGGCAAGGTGGTTCGCATTATGCCCGATGGCAGTGCTCCGAAAGACAATCCCTTTGTCAGCAAAGACGACGTGCGCCCAGAGATTTGGAGCTACGGCCACCGCAATATTCAAGGCGCGGCGCTCGATCCCGAAACGGGTCAGCTTTGGACCACGGAACACGGCCCCAAAGGCGGCGACGAACTCAATCAGCCGCAAGCCGGGAAAAATTATGGCTGGCCGGTCATTACTTATGGCATCGATTATTCGGGCGAGAAAATCGGCGATGGCATCAAAGCCAAGGACGGCATGGAACAGCCGGTCTATTATTGGAAACCGTCAATTGGCACATCGGGCCTCGCGTTTTATTCAGGCGATTTATTCGAGGGCTGGAAGGGCAATCTCTTGGCTGGCGGACTTTCAGGCCTGACGCTGCAAAGGCTGATTTTGGAAAACGGCTCTGTCGTCGCGGTCGAGCAGCTCTTGACCAACCGCAAGGAACGCATTCGCGATGTGCGTCAGGGTCCGGATGGCGCGGTATACGTGCTAACCGACGACGCCGACGGGAAATTACTGAGATTGTCGCCCAAACCGTGAGGACGCATGCCTCAACCGGACCAACAACCCCAAGGACTTCTGTTCCGAATTGCATTTGCCAAGAAGCGGCCGTGTTACTGCTACGGTTGCATTTGCCTAACACCCGACGAGCGAACTACTCAACGCCGGGTTTTCAGGCTGGCGAGAGCGTGGGCGGCCATTTTGAAAGGCGGAACGCGGCGCTTAAGACCCTACTGACGTCGGCTTCTTTGCGATTACTAAGCTGCGTTCTTTGTGTTCTTTGTGCTTGCAGTTCTAAGCAATGCAAGAACACGCTCGGGATCAAAATCAATCATCATTAGGTAGGCGCGCAACCCTCCCAAAGGTCGCGAACGTCCTTGCTCCCAAGCCTTTATCTGATCGACCGTAAACCCATAAGCCGCAGCAAAGTCATCTTGCGACAATTCAAGCTTTGCTCTGATTACCTTTACATCGAGTTCCGCAGGTACATAAAGCTTCGCTGGCTTCTTTTCGCCACGCGCAATCGCCAGAGCCTCATTGAGGCCCTCAGCGATTTTATCGAATGCCTTTTTGCCCATCGTTACGCTTCCTTCTTCGCCATCTTGGCGACCTTTGACTGATACTCTGATACAATCGCCTTGGTTGTCACTCCAAGACGGTTACGCTCTGACTTAGACAAATCGGAACGCTCTCCTTTCGAAAACACCGTGATCAAGAAAACGGGCAAATGCTCACCCGAGTAAAACGTGATCGTTCTGTAGCCGCCGCTCTTGCCTTTGCCTCGCCCTGCAACACGCAGTTTGCGGCAGCCGCCGGTTCCTGGTATTTCAACACCTGCGGTAGGATGTTCAGCCAAAAATACAACAAGGTTATCCACCTCGTCTTCTGACATTCCAGCCTCGACCGCTGCACGGACAAAAGCATGTGTTTGAGCGACTGCATGCATTTGCGATTAGTACGTAACTTACGTACATCAGTCAAGTTAAAAAATTCTTAATGCAGTTAAAAATCCCAATACTCATTAGCTGTGCTTCCCACATATTGAATTAACCGTACTTAATGCTGCCAACACTTCTAATTGATGCAACGCATGCTGCTATAAACGCACTCAAAGCCAATTGACTTCCCTCCGCCCTTCCCCCATACACCCGCCATCCACACGGCCCTGAAGTTCAGAGCCGCCGCCCTACACATGAGGAAACTCGGGAGAGTTGAATCGGGAGGTAGGGGGGTCAACATCCGAAAGCGCGTTGCGCTCCCGGGTGCTTTTTTGTTTTGCACAACGCGCGCGAAGGAACGGCAGAGTTGTTGAAGGTCTGGGGCAGAAACACTTCCGTGAACGTCCAGAAGGTGATGTGGACGATTGCCGAGCTTGGGATACCGCATGAGCGCATCGATGCGGGCCTGGCATTCGGGAATACCAACACACCCGAGTATTTGGCGATGAACCCGAACAAGTTGATCCCGACGCTTCAAGACGGCGACTTCTCGCTCTTCGAAAGCTCGGCAATCGTCCGCTATCTCGTGCGCACTTACGGCACCGGCACGCTCTGGCCCGCCAACGCGCATGAGGCCGCGCACGCCGACCAATGGATGGAGTGGGCGACGACGACGCTTTATCCCGATATCACCACCTCGATCTTTCTCGGGCTCATCCGCACGCCGGCCAAAGACCGCAACACTGCTGCGATTGATACGAGCATCCAGCGCGCGGGGGAAAAGCTCGCGATCCTCGATAGAATTCTTGGCAACCATCCCTATATTCTGGGCGACACGCTCACCGTTGCCGACATTCCATCTGGCGGCATGATGTACCGTTACTACACGCTGCCCATCGCGCGGCCGAGCCTGCCGAACGTCGAAGCCTGGTACGCGCGCCTCTCGAAGCGACCGGCGTATCGCGACCACGTCATGATCGATTATTCGAGCTTACGCGTTGAGGGGGCTTAGGCGATGTTTCAATCGCTGACAGAACGCCTCTCCGGTGTCCTCGACAAGCTGACCCGGCGCGGTGCGCTGACGGAAGCCGATGTCGGCGAAGCCATGCGCGAAGTGCGCCGCGCGCTGCTTGAAGCGGACGTCGCGCTCGATGTCGTCCGGGATTTCACTGACAAGGTCAAAGCCAAAGCCATCGGCGCGGAAGTACTGCGCTCGGTGACGCCCGGGCAGATGGTCGTCAAGATCGTCAACGACGAACTCGTGGCCATGCTGGGCTCGGATGCCGAAACCATAGATCTCGCGGCCCAGCCGCCGGTCGGCATCCTCATGGTCGGCTTACAAGGCTCAGGCAAGACGACGACGGCGGCGAAGATCGGGTATCGCCTCACGAACCGCGAGCGCCGCAAAGTTTTGATGGCGTCGCTCGATACGCGACGTCCGGCAGCACAAGAACAGCTGCGGGTGTTGGGCGAGCAGACGCACGTCGCGACGCTTCCCATCATAACTGGGCAAAACCCGTTGCAGATCGCACGCCGCGCCGAAGAAGCCGCCCGGCTTGGCGGTTACGACGTCATCATCTACGACACCGCCGGCCGCGTCACTGTCGACGAAGAGTTGATGGACGAAGTGCGCGATGTCAAAGCCGCGATTAGACCGCACGAAGTGCTGCTCGTCGCCGACGCACTAACCGGCCAGGACGCCGTCAACACCGCCAAGGCTTTCGATGGCCACATCGGCATCACCGGTATCGTGCTGACACGCGCCGACGGCGACGGACGCGGCGGCGCAGCACTTTCTATGCGCGCGGTGACCGGCAAACCGATCAAGCTCATTGGCGTTGGCGAAAAGTGGGACGCGCTCGAAGATTTCGATCCGAGACGCATCGCCGGACGCATCCTCGGCATGGGCGATATCGTTTCGCTTGTTGAAAAAGCCGCGCAAACGATCGACGTCGCCAAAGCCACGAAAATAGCCGAGAAAATGAAGAAGGGGTCGTTCGACCTCGAAGACTTAGGCGATCAGCTGGCGCAAATGCAAAAGCTCGGCGGCATGGGCGGCATCATGGGCATGTTGCCCGGCATGGGAAAGATCAAAGGCCAGATCAACGAAGCAAAAGCCGACAAGAGTTTCGTGCACATGCGCGCGGCCATCTCGTCGATGACACCGCAAGAACGGCGCAACCCGAAAATCCTCGACGGCAAACGCAAGCGCCGCATCGCGGCCGGTTCCGGCACCAAGCCCGAAGACATCAACAAGCTCGTCAAGATGCATCGGCAGATGGCCGACATGATGAAGGAGATGGGCCGCAACAAGGGCATGATGAGCAAGATGGCCGGCATGATGGGGATGCCGGGCGGCGGTATGGGTGCTGCACCTTCAGCTGACGAACTTGCTGCGATGCAAGCCGAACTCGCCAAACTCGATCCCGCAGCGCTCGATCAATTGCCAGCCGACCTGAGAGACGTGCTACCGGGCGCGCAATCCGGCAAAGGCGGCATGCCAAAGGGTTTGCCGGGACGAACAGGATTGCCGGGCGGCCTGCCAGGATTAGGCGGCGGATTTCCAAAATTCCAAGGGTTCCCGGGGAAGAAAAAGTAGAGACACGAAACTCAACACGAATTCGTTTCAAAACAGGAGAAGACTTAAATGGCAGTGAAGATGCGCTTGTCGCGCGGCGGTACCAAGAAGAAGCCCTACTATTACGTCATCGTTGCCCATGGCACGGCCCCGCGCGACGGCCGCTACATCGAGCAGATCGGCACGTTCAATCCGATGCTCAAGAAAGACAACCCCGAGCGCGTGAAGCTCTTGGCCGAACGCGTCAAGCATTGGCTTGGCGTTGGCGCCCAGCCGACCGACCGCGTCATGCGCTTGCTTGATGCTGCTGGCCTCGCCAAGCGCACGGCTCCCAACAATCCTGAGAAGGCTAAGCCGAAGAAGAAGGCCGTGGAGCGCGCCGCCGCCGAAGCTGAAAAGGCCACCAAAGCTGCTGAAGCCGCTAAGAGCGCCGACGCCGCATAAACTCAGACTTCCAATTGCCAGACACCCGAACCCCCGGATTACGATCCGGGGGTTTTTGCGTTTTGGACCTTGGTCCATCTGGACCTGCACCAGCATTCCTGTATTTTAGATATATTATCAATTTTTGATATTTTAGGTGGTGCACATGCCCGACACAGGGTTAAAATTCACGCTCGAAAAGCTCGGCCTCAAGCAGGGCGAGCTGGCGGCCCTTCTCGGGGTGGCACCTCGGACCGTCAGCCAGTGGGCAACGGGCTCCCAGCCCCTTCCTGGGGCCGTGGCGGGCTATCTGAGATTGTTCGAGGCTGCCCGGCCCTCCACCCGGCGCCGGGAGCTGCATCGGCTGCCCAGCCGCAGCAAGAAGCTTGACGAAGGCATTTACCGTATCGGCTACCACGGCAAGGCAAACGGCGAGGCCGAGACCGACCACGCGCTGGCGGTTTTGCGCAACGGCAAGATCCTCGGCTCCGACCGCCATGGCGGCGTGTTCACGGGCAGTTATGAATTTGAGGCCGCGCGCGATCTCAACATCGTGCACTTGCGCATCGAAGTTCCCCCCTTCGGCACGCTCGTCAATGGCTTTGCAGCGGACGAGAATGGAGCGGTGTTCAATGTCTCCTGCAAGTTCGAGCGCCCCGCGCCCATCGCCAACACAACCATGCATATCGTCGGGCGGCCTATCGATATTGCGTTGTCGTATGTGAGCCCGCTCCCAAACTGACTTGCCGGGCACTCTATAATCGAACGCTCTTGCCGAATGGACGCGAAGAGGGCATCAGGCTCTTCATGTCAGAACCCAAATCCAAACCCGGTACCAAATTGGGCGGCGAAACCCGCGTGCTGCTCGGCAGCTTCGCCAACGCGCACGGTATTCGCGGCGAAGTGCAGGTGCGCACCTACACCGGAGCGCCAGAGTCGATCGCATCCTATGGCCCCTTGAGTGACAAAGCCGGCGCACGCACATTCAAGCTCAAAGTCGTGCGCGTGACAGACAAAGGCATCATCGCCCGCGTCGAGGGCATCGCGGATCGCAATGCGGCGGAGACATTGAAAGGCATCGAGCTTTACGTCGATCGCGCGAAATTGCCCGCTGCGGATGAAGGCGAATATTATCATGCCGATCTGATTGGCTTGCGCGCGGAGTCGCCCGAGGGCGAAGAGATCGGCAAGATCATTGCCGTCGCAAACTTCGGCGCGAGCGATCTATTGGAAATTCAACTGAAGGGCGGCACGGCGACGGAGTTCGTTCCGTTCTCGGACGCGTGCGTTCCGCATGTCGATATCGCGTCGGGCGTTGCGACTGTTGTGATGCCGGAGATGGTGGGGGAGGAGGAGGGGGAAAGTGGGGAGGAGGAGTAGATTTCGAGATGCAGGAGGTTTCCATTTTTGCAAGCCGATCCGACTCGTTGTAGGTGTTGCCAATAGTCGATGTTCAACGATGCATGGAGACACCCAATGAACGACCAAATTGCGGGAAGCACGAATGCTGCGATGATCCGCCAAGCTGAGGCACTCGAAAAAATCGCGAATACCCTTGAAGGAATCGCAGCGACTCAGACGAGAATAATGGTTCAGGTAACGACCCTTGCAGCAGCGATGAACAATAGGCGGCAGCACTGATCCGACAATCATTGGGGGCAGGCCATGGCAGAAGAAAGTGACATTCCAATCGCACTAATTGCTTACGCATTTTTCGGTTCCAAGTCTGGGGAACGACCTGGTGATGTTCTCCTAGGTTTCGTTCAGCCGGACGGTGTCAAATTTGGACTAAGCATCCCGCAAAATGCAATTGATGAAGTCATCAGCGAGTTAGTGAAGGCGAAGTCCGCTTTTCCGCCGCCGTCACGAATTGGCGAATCACACGAGTTCGCCATGGCTGTTCAAATGGCGGATGTTGGATTTACTGCCTCAACGGGAGATGTTTTTGTGCGCCTGAGATTTCCTTCTGGCGGTTTCCTTGGAATTTCCTTGGACAAAACCCTTGCTGCAGGGCTTGCTGAACAGCTTGCGGTAAATGCGGGCACATTGTCTGTCGACATACCTCCAAGCACAACGCGAAATTAATGTCCTGGGTTTTTGCGTAAAGCCTGACTCGCGATTTATCGCGTGACAAACAAAGTGCTAAAGCCAACGTTGGCGGAAATGACTTCGAGTTTGCTGCGCGGACTTCCCCCACTTCACGTCATGGCCGAGGCGATGCAGAGCATCGCGTAGTCGTCGGCCACCCACGACAAGCATCAGCAGAACAGCTTTCGAAGGTGCGTCGCGATCAAGCCACATCGTTCATACCGAGCGCGCGGATAATTGTCGTGGGTGGCCGCCTGTCGTTCCTACGGAACGATCGCTGGCGCGACGCGGCCATGACGTGAAGTGAGAGTGCCGCAAAATCGCGGCATCGGCGCGGGGATGACGACGTGGCGGGTATACGTTGAAGCTCAGATCACATGAACTTGCGGCGCTTAAAAACCTTGACTTCGACGGCGCTGAGATCGAACCACTCTCCGTTCTTTCTCTTGTCGGCGAAACGGTTGTGCCAGTACGCTTCGATGCCGGCAGGATCGTCCGTAGTAATCTTGTGATTGATAGTGGCTTTCTCTGGCAGTTGAATAGCGAGTTCGTACTCTCGGCGACCCGTGCTATTCGACCGGCCAATCTTGTAAAACTTTCCGGACTTCAAGAGATAGACATAGCCCAAGTCGGCTTCGGTCTCGGCTGACTCAACCCTGGTCTCATTACGAGTCATTGGCTTGGTTTGCAGAAGTTCACTGCAAATCATGACAACGTCCTCGCAATCTTTCCGGCTACCACAAAATTCGAACATGCGATTAATAAGGTGGAGTTTCGAACCGAACCGGCGATACGTCGTTTCATGGGGTAGATCATTGCCCTGCAGCGATTTGAGTCTCATTTCTCGATTAGTTGGTAGTCTGCCGAACTCTCGAACAAGCGGTATGAGCTGGGTCAGCAAATATTCATCACTGTAGGCTTCGCTTTTCACATTCGGGTCTAAGCCCGCTTCACTCACTGCATCGCTCCATCGGGCCCAATAGGCCTGCCAGTCGTAAGGTCGCACGCCTGTTTCCAGTTCAAATTTACGCTGGCCGAGAGGAGCGCCTTCGTTCGCTTTAGCCGTTCGTTGAATTTCAGTGATGATGAATTGTTTGTTCATGAGCTTTAATTTGGCAAACCTTGCGGGACTTGTTTGACAACGGCCTGAGTGACTGCCAGCAATCTAGCTGAACCTTGGCACTGGAATCAACGCATGCCCCTCAAAATCGCAGCCCAAATGGACCCGATCGACCGGATCGATATCAAGGGCGACTCGACGTTCGCGATTCTCCTGGAGGCGCAAAAGCGCGGGCACGATATTTTCTATTACACGCCGCCGAACCTTGCGCTGCATGGCGACAAGCTGTTGGCGCGCGGGCACAGCCTCAAAGTGAAGGACCATGCCGGCGATCACTACGCGCTTTCAAACCCGCGCACCGTCGATCTCGGCCAGCTTGACGTGGTGCTGCTGCGCCAAGACCCGCCCTTCGACATGGGCTACATCACGACGACGCATTTGCTGGAGCGTATTCACCCCAAGACGCTCGTCGTCAACGATCCCGCGCACGTGCGCAACGCGCCGGAAAAACTCTGGGTGCTTGATTTTCTCGATTTGATGCCGCCGACGATGGTGACGCGCCAGCTCGACGACGTGCTCGCCTTCCGCGCCAAGTACAAAGACATCATCCTGAAGCCGCTCTACGGCAACGGCGGCGCGGCGGTGTTTCGGCTGCGGCCTGATGACGGCAACGTCTCGTCGCTCGTCGAACTCTTCCAGACGGTCTTCCGCGAACCCTTCATGGTGCAGGAATACCGGCCTGAAGTGAAAGCCGGCGACAAACGCATCATCCTCGTCGATGGCGAAATCGCTGGCGCCATCAATCGTGTGCCGCAGGAAGGCGAAACGCGCTCCAACCTGCACGTTGGCGGCACGGCGGCGGCTGTCGAGCTCACCGCGCGTGACAAGGAAATCTGCGCGCGGCTGAAACCCGAACTCAAGAAGCGCGGACTCATTTTCACCGGCATCGACGTCATCGGCCCATATCTGACCGAGATCAACGTCACCTCGCCAACGGGCATCCGCCAAGTCAAAGCCTTCGGCGGCAACGACATCGCCGCCATGATCTGGGATGCGATTGAGGGGAAGGTTCACTAACGACCCACAGAGATTTTTTAAAGAAGCTCTTGATTCTAAATCGTGAATCAGGGAATCTCGCTACTGCGATGCTGTGAGGCCTTGTCTGTCAAGAGCTTAACTCTCTATTGACTAGCACATAAACAAGCCGAATAACGTTTGGGATACAACCTATGAACGCCTTGGCATTAGCCGTGCTTGGTATGGGCGTAGCTGCAAGCTTCATGTTCTTTGGGATCGCGTTCAAGCTCGCGAAATACGATTCTCGAGAATATCAAAAGAATCGCGCCAGATACGATTCTCTGTCCGGCGCGTTGGGCGGTAAAGCTCGCTCAAAAATTGGTGCAGTGCCGGACCAACGAGTGCAGGCTGCCGTCGGTTACAATCACCGGGAAAAAAGATTCGAACTCAACGGAAAACTTTCCGACCACGTTGTGGATGAGGTCTTTAAAGTTTAGTTGTTGTACCTATGAGGTACAAAGGCTGGGTCCCCACAGTAAATGGCAGACTGTCTTTTCGGGTCATTGGTGAGACCAATCATCCGACGGACGCAACGTATGGCAACGAGGTCATTGGACGACATCGCTTTGTGATTGCGATTCAACAAAGACCTACAAGCGACGCGTTGTTTGCGCCAATTGGTCCTTGGTTTTTGGGCTTCGAGGATATTGGCGTATTTGTCGCCGTTGCGCGCGAGCTAGAAAGTTCGATTTTGACAGATGCCCCTCTGATTGGGCGGGTCTTTTGGTTCAAGGATCGACGTAGTTGGCGTCAAAGTGCGTTCGATGAGACAGATCGTTGCGCTCGATGTTTGCATCCACACAATGCGAAGGCTAGTGAATCAGCCATCTCCGAAGGCTCAATGCGTGAACTTTACGCTGTGTTGCTTCGAACTTTGAACGCACATTCCGATTTGGCAGCAACATTTAGACTAGCCCGTGACGGGGTCGTTACGTTCTCTCGCCCTGATTTTACCGATAGCACGGTCAAGGAAGCATCGGAACAATTAGCTTCCACGGTTGGGGATGATTTTGCAACGACATCGCGGCCATGATCTGGGATGCGATTGAGGGGAAGATCGTGGTGCGCAATCGCGCCTGAGCGCACGGCGCGTGTCTGACAAGTATGTCTATATGTTCCACATTTGTTCTTGACAGTCGCTCGGGATATTATACTTCCCAAACCCAGAATCGTGTATGGGGAGGGCTAGCAAATGAATGAGCTAGTGCCGTCTGGGTTTGATCTTGCTCGCTGGCTTGACATTGTCGCGCCAGGGCAAGGAGGTTTGATAGTCATGTGGGAAGCATATTTCGATGAAAGCGACACAGACGACGCCGATGGATTAATGACCATCGCAGGCTATGTCTTCGATAAAGAGCAGTGCATCGACCTTGATCATAAATGGAATGACTTGCTGCTCAAGTACGGCCTGCCGTTCTTTCGAATGAGCGCTTGTGCGCATGGCAGAGCCCCGTTCGATCATTTGGGGCCAGACGATAGGGACTGCGCCGCCAGAGAAGCAATCAGACTTATCAGAGACAACATGAAGTTTGGTGTATCCGTGTCCATTGGACAGCATGAGTACGAGGCGTGGATGCCTATTAAGTGCGACCCATCAGAGGCGTATGTTTGGTGCGCGTATAACGCCATGATGGCGGTTAGGGCGATGGCCGACGAAGCAAATTTCTCGGGCCAAGTCGCTTACGTGTTTGAAGCGGGCCACCAACACCAAACTAAGGCCAACAGGTTCATGCAAGGCTTGGTAACGGATGATAATCTTCGCGTGGCCTATAGATACGCAAGCCACTCCTTTGTGGACAAGCGGTACAATCGACCGGTGCAGACGCCAGACTTATTAGCCTGGCATTCCACCCAACTATATAGGAAAAGCGTAGTCGGGAAACCGATGCGCAAGGATTACGCAGAGCTTATCCGTGGACAAGAAGACAAATATGTCTCTCTCAGGGGCAACGAGAAAATGTTCAACGGCGTTTCGATTGAGGGTTGGAAGTGGTTTTTGTCCGGCTATCGCGGGACAGGTTCTTGAAGGTTTGTTCAGCCTCAAATTCCTCAACACCAGCTTCTTTCGCGGTTTCCTGAAACCGTTTGAACTGCTCTTTAGGGTCTAGCTCTGGGGTTTTCTTTTTGGGCATTACGTATCCAAATCTAGTGGCGGTTTTAGCTTGGCAAGCTGGACCAAAACAGTTTGCCAATCATCGCTTCTCAATAGGCCATTCTCGTCACATGGGACGAGAAATAGTCGATCATGCTCTGTCGCCCACCATTCTCCCGTCTCTAGGCCGGAGAATTTCCCGAAGTCACATTTCACGCACTTTCTGTCCGTCAGACGCAATTCCCACTCGGTTTTTTTTAGCAGTCTGGGTGCGATCATGTTTACGCTGCGCTAAGTCTCTCGATGACGTAATCCTGCTGTTCAGGGATTTCGTCCGCCTCATCCTTTTCGCGAACTTCGTAAAGACCGTACTTGAGGGGGTACACCTCGACCTTAACATCCAAATTATGAGCGACCAACGTTTCAAGCGCAGGGATGACATCGCGAAAAACAGCCGCTCTATCGGCGCCAGACAAACAAAAACCTGGCACCGTTTCGCAAAACGCTTGCAACCCGCCGTCCTCTCGCTTTTTGAAGCGGACGGTCACCTTTTCCTTGAACTTTCGGTTTGTGATCATGAGCCGTAGCCTCCAAGCTGGTATGGAAGCAGGTTTGCTGTGTAGTTACTAACGAATCATATCACATGATGGTCATTGCGTGAATCTGTGGTGTCGAATCGCCCTCTTTTAAGGCTTATGCTTGCGTTTAGCCCTTTCGGAAACAGCCGGATCAGGCCCTATCAGTCGTTCGATAGGTCAACCGGCGGCCTTGGGCACCTTTGACCATTTTGACGGCCCGGCTCTCATCATCCACGCCAAGGGCAACCCGGTTGTTATACCGGAAATCAAACTCTGCCAGATACCGGTGCAAATGCTTTTCCTGGCAATGCTGGTAAGTGCCGCGCATCCCGCGCTTGAACAGCGAGAAATAGCCCTCGACGGTGTTGGTGTGGACGGTCTTGCCCGGTTCATAGCGCACGTATTCGGCAATCGAGTGGTCTACCCGGTCATGGCTGGCAAAGTGGCCAAGCTGCTTTTTGTAGAGCATGGCGCTATCGGTCATGATGAAGGTTTCCTTGCGAACGTTCTGGTTCACAATCGGAACAACCTCGGCAACGGTGCTGCCAGCGACGTGGAAGCTGCGCACGCCGCCGTTCCGCTGAACAAGCGAAACAATCACGTTCTTATGGGCTGAGTTGGTGATACTGCGAAATCCGGTTCAAGGCGGACACCGGTTACGGTGGAAAGCGGACACGCGCACGGTGATTGCGGACACTTGGTGATAGCGGCCTGAAGGTAAGCCCC
>JAYSVT010000236.1:0-4350 GCA_043718455.1 Hyphomicrobium sp. | reverse complement strand
CCGCACTGTGGTGTCGTTATTGACGGTCGAACTCGACAACACGCATGCGTCCGCTGTTGTGTCGGTCGCGCATGCAGCCGGCTCGACAATGACGGACTCGGGATCGGTGAAGTTATTGAACTGGAAGATATCGCCACGCAGGTTTGCGAACGGCGTGTATGTGATGCCCACCTGATCGGTGAAGCGGCGGCGCCATTTCAATTCAGTCGCCACATGATTGATGTCTTGGTCGAAGCGCTGCTTAACGCCATCGTCGCGCGAGAAGCTCAGAACGTTGGTATCCCATTTCAATTCGCCGCCAAGAACGGGGTCGGCAAACACGTAGTTATAGTCGATGATTGGATGTGTGCGGCTTTCCGCAATCGGCGTGTCGTCCAAGAGTAACCCGCCGAAATGATAGGCGCGGGCGCTGAAATAGTTGCGGTCAGACTGTCCTGTCAGGAAGATCTGATTGACGCGGTCCGTCAGCAGCACGTTGTCGAATTTGTAGAAACGGCGGAAGCTGTCGTCACTTTCAAGCGTCACGTCCCAGCCGAACTTCCACCAACTGGACAACGAGAAGAGACCGCGAGTTTCGACGGTGCCACGCCAGCCATCTAGGTCGTCGCGGTTAGCAAACTGCTCGCTAATATCCTTAGCGTCTTGGTCGATGCCAGCGACTTTAACTGTGTACTGCCCGTTGGCCAGGCGATGGCGCCATTCACCTGCCCACAAGATACCTTGCTCCGTCAAGTAGGTCGGTCTGAAGGTGAAATCGTAGTTCGGAGAGAGTGCGAAATAGTAGGGGATCTCGGTCATGAATCCGAGATTGCTCGATTGCCCGAACCCGGGCGCCAGAAAACCAGATTTGCGCTTCACCGTTGGATCGGCATGCTGGAAGTAAGGCAGATAAATAATCGGCTGCCCGAAGACTTCGAAAGCAGCGTCCTGGTACGTTATGGTCGCGGCAGCCTTATCATGGATGATGCGCGCAGCGCTGATACACCACAACGGCGGCGTAGTGCCATCGCTCTTGCACGGTGTAAATTTTCCTTTGCGGAATTCCGTGACGTTGCCATCGCGCCGGGTTGCTTGTTCGGCAGAAATGCTTGTTTCGTCCTTGGTGACGATGCTGAGGGACTGCACAAAGCCGTCGCGGAAATCGTCGGTCAGTGTGTAGCTGTCGGCGCGGACGATATTGCCTTCAGGCTCCTTGAGAGTGACGTTGCCTTTCGCTGTCAGCGTCGAAGCGTTCTGATCGTAAATCACTTCGTCGGCAGTCAGGATGTAATCATTGTAGAAAATCTCGACGTTGCCGCGCGCGATGACGCGGTTGCCAGCCGTGTCGTAAATGAGCTGATCGCCCTGTAGATTGAGCGGGCTCGCCTTATCGACGGTTTTGTTGATCTTGCCGACCATGCCGCCGGGTTCTTCGGCGAATGAACTGATTTTGCCACCGGTGTTGGCAATGCTTGGATCTTGCGCATTGGCCGAGACAATTCCGAGCAGCAAGGCCACCACAAAGCCCATGGCGCGAGTCAAAACAAATGCGTGGCCGGCGGCCCTCTGCCACCAGCCTCTTTCGCGTGACGTTCCGCATGCTTTCAGCGGTGTCCGCGTTCTACGCATCACTCAGCCGTCCTCCTGGTGCAGCAGCACCGACGATGAAATGATCAGCAGCATGGCAACAGGCAGCCAAACCGCAGCCCAAGCAGGCGCAAGTCCGGCGACACCGATTTGTCTTGAAATTTCCGATGCCAAGAAGAACCCGAAGCCCCCAACCATTCCAGCGCCGACCATAGTCTGGATGCGGCCAGAGCGGAATGACCGGAGGGACACAGTTGCCGCCAAAAGGACCATTGAAACGCACAGCAGCGGGCGAGCCCACAAGGTCTGGTACTGAATCTTGAGTTTTTCAGATGAAAGCTTAGCCTTTTCAGCCACTTCTATTAGGCCTGGAAGCTCCCAGAACGATACTGAAAACAATGTGCCGAGTGCATCTTGGACACGGTCGGGAGTTAGGTAGGTTGAGAGTAGATACGTTTCGAACTTTTCTGGCTCTTTGCCAAGGCGAGTCACCCACGCATTCGTGAGGGTCCAATACCCCTCTTTCAAGTCGGCTCGGGCGGCATCAACCCGCTCGACGAAGTGACCCGCGCGGTCATAAACGAAAACCATAACGCCCGTGAGGGTCAGGCCGCGATTTGAAGCGGCCACTGCGCCAATGACGGATTCGCCGTCTGATCCGTCTTGGCGCAGCCATGAGCCGCCGCCCTGAGCTCGAAGCAAATTCGCCTCCCGGCCAAAGGCTTCCGCAAATCTCTCTTCTGAAGCGGCGCGTCCTGCAGCGGCCATAGGATTATAGGCAACCATGCCAATAAAACCGATCAGGAACGCCACGAGAATACCGGGCCTGAGGAACTGCCAAACCGACATGCCGCCAGCCCGCATGACTGCCAGTTCGCTCTTGCGATTGAGAACGAGGAGAGCACCGATGCTGCCGGTGAGAACGGCAAACCCGAATAGAAACTCGGTATAGGCAGGCAGCCGCATGGCCGCGATAACGGCGAGCTTGCGCGCAGGCACTTCGCCAAACTTTCCGGACTGACGCAGCAATTCGACAAAATCGATCATGAAAATCAGGATTGAACACACGGCAAGCGTTGCCAAAATCGCGATCAAGAAGCGTTTCGCGATGTAGAATGTCAGGGTCCAGTTCTTGATCATCGCCAGCCATCTTTAAGCTGACGCCGTCTGAAAATGCGGCTCATGCCATCTTTGACGGCAAGTCCGATAGGATCCATGGCGTTATGTACCCGATCTGCGAATGTCGGACCGCCACGCTGAACATAACCTGCGCGTATGAGGAGCAAGGAGAGACCGAACGCGGCCAGGGGGAGGGCATAAAGAACGGGTAGGTACGAGCTCTTCAGTGCCACAAGATTGTTGACGGCGAGACCGGTCAAGCGAAACCCCGCTGCAATGAGGAAGGCGATGACCAAGCGTTCCATGCGGCTTGAGCGTGTGGATCGGGCTTGCCCTACGAAGGCGACAACCAGAAACGCAAATGCAATCGGGTACAGCGGGCCGACAAACCGCTCATGCAACTCAGCGCGGAACTGGCCGGGGTTGCTCTTGTAGTAGGCGCTATTTGGGCCTGGATCGACAAGTTCGCTGAAATAGCGCTCACGTGGTTTCAACTCCCCGTCGCCACCGCCCTGAGGCTCAAACCGGTCCAGATCAACTGCATATTTGTCGAAGGCAATGATCTGAGGCGGCTCGGCAGCGTCTGACCTGCGCACGATGTGGCCTGCTGTCATGACGAGGTAGGCGGTTGGGTCTTGTTTGACGATGACGCCGCGTTCGGCGAGGTAGCTCTGCGCCTGACTTTTATCGCGCGTATCATGCATGATGAGGCCAAGCAGTTCGCCATTCAAGGCGCGCTCGCGAATGTGAAAGGTGAGATTGGGTTCAGGGCTCGAAAAGCGTCCGGGCTGGATCACTTGTGTCAGCAAATCGGTGCGCACTTGAACTATGAAATCCTTGAGCAGCCGCATGCTCCATGGCTGCGCAAGGTGACTGACAAAGGCGAGAGCCGCCGCAACAAGGCAACCAAGAATAAGGAGCGGGCGTGCCGCGGTCCAAACAGTTGAGCCGGACGCGGTAAGAACGATGAGTTCGCTATCGCCGTTGAGGCGATTAAGTGTGTGGAGCGCCGCTATCAGGAACGAAAATGGTGCGATGATCGACATCAGGTTTGGCAGTGCCAATGTCGTCATCTTGATGAGGGTCCAGGTATCCTGGCCTTGGCTAGTGACAACGTTGAGCTGACGCAGAGCGAGCGCGATCCAAACGATGCTGGAGAGCGACAGCAAAATGAGCAAGAACGCGCCAGCTGATTGGCGGAAGACGTATCTGGAAATGATCCCCATGTGCCGGCCGTTTTCCCTCGGAGTTCGAGCGTATTTTACGTGTCCCAGCCGCTCTGGACGGTCCCCGCCGCCCCATATCATCGCGTCCCATAGCACGGTGGCGGAATTTCGTCTTTCTGTAGCGGTTTTGGTCCCTAAACTGGGCTTTGAAGCCGAATCGGCGCTTGGCGGCGTTTTACCTGCCCATCCATCGGTTTGTTGAAGTCCCGTGACTTGTCAAAGCGGCGCAGATAACTAGGGTGCAGTTATCAAAGGTGCCAGCATCTGGTGCTGTCAAAAGCACGAAACCAGGTTCACCGGCCTTCTGGCTCGGGACTGGGACGCGCGAGGTTTGTCTAGTCTGCGGATTAAAATCCAAGGACCAAGCGCTGCGTATCGAAGATGTTCGGCCGCCATCCCATCCAGTGGAGAGAATGACACATGTCCGACCGCCTCGACG
>JAYSVT010000235.1:0-4353 GCA_043718455.1 Hyphomicrobium sp. | reverse complement strand
GTTTTCTTGAAGTTACGCTTGGCATGGTAGACGGACAGCTTCTTGGCCATGGCTTATCTCAAGCTTTAGCGCGCGGGCGCTTTTGCTCCCGGTCGCTGCTGTCAATGTTGAACTGTTTGCGCTTAGCGGCCTCAAACTTCGCTGCCATCGCTCACACTTTCACGCCTGCTTCTTGGTCTTGGTGGGTTTGGGCTTGGCCGCCGCCTTGCTGGATTGGCCAACGCTTTTTTTCAGTGCTTCCATTAGATCGACCACATTAGCGCCCTTTGGCCGCGATTCTTCGGAGGGCGCGATAATCTTGCGGCCTTTGAGTTTCGCTTGCACCAGTTCGTGGAGCGCACTTTGGTAGTGATCTTCGTATTTCTCGGGCGCGAACTTGCTGGACTTCTTTGTGATGAGCTGCACCGCGAGATCGACCATTTCCTTGTCGGACTTCACGTTGGGCACCTCGTCAAAGAAATCCGCCGGGTCGCGAAGTTCTTCTGCGTAGCGTAGCATCTCCATCAGTAAACCGTCCTGCATCGGCGCGATGGCCACCAGCCATTCACGTCCGGCGATGGTGACTTGCGCCAGGCCGACCTTGCCGGTTTTGGTCAGCGCATCGCGGATGACAACATAGCCCTCGCCGGCCAGCTTGTCGGCCGGTACGACGAAGTAAGGCCGCTCGAAATAGCGGTAGTCGATATCCTTGTTATCGACGAACTGCACGAGATCGATGGTCTTCTTGCTCTCGAGCTTAAGTGCGTCGATTTCTTCCGGCTCCAGCGTAATGTAGGTGTCGGTATCGACCTCGTAGCCTTTAACAATGTCAGCGCTGTCGATCTTACCAATGCCCTGCACAACTTTTTCGTAATTGACGCGGCGGCCGGAGGGCTTGTGGATCTGGCGGAACGAGATTTCCGCCTTGGACTCGACGGCATTGTAGATTTCAACGCCGATGGAAACGAGGCTGAGCCTCAAATAACCTTTCCAGTAAGCTCGGGCTTTTTTGGGCATGACGGAACACCTCGGCGCGAGCGGCCCTGACGACACAAATCGAGTATCTGTCTAAACGCCCGGCGTGGCGTTTCGTTGCACCGTTAACCTGGAAATTGGCCGCTTACATCATAGGCAACGGCCTTCAACGGCGCGAAGCCTGTTGGGACAAGCTCTTGAGGGGTAAGTACGTGCCGCTGCGCTTCGGTGCGGGCGGCTAAAAGCAGGTTGCGATCAGTTGAAGTCAGTCGAATCCCTGTTAGGTAGGCGGAAAGTCAGTCGGGCCATGCGACGGCAGAGACGACGGACGAGGCAGCGCAAAAGCCGGTACAAATAACAGATCTTCTGCGTGAGCCAGCCATGTGGATGCTCGCCGCGCTCGCGGCCTTGCTTGGCTTTGCGGCCTCGTTCGCGTTCCGGCCGCTGCAGCTCCCGGCAGATGCCCCGGAGGCGAAGCATGAGCCTTTGACGCATACAAGCACCCATGCCGGTTTCAAACTCAAAGATGCGTCCGAAGTCATCGTCGCAGTTTGCTTTTCAACGATCCTTTTGGTGACGGATGTCCAGGCCGGTGGCGATCACGAAGGTGGCCACGACCACGGCGGCGCCGCCTCAATTCAGTCGGGGGGAGAAAGACCGCGAAAGCTCCCCGAAGGCGAAGTCTTTCTTCCAAAGGCTTCGCAGCGGCTTCTTCGCGTTCGCACCCTTATTGCCGAAACCGCCAAAGCCCAAAGCGGCGCCGAACTCGTCGGCACGGTGATCGCAAGTTCCCACAGAGTAGTTGCACCGCTCGCAGGTCTCCTGTTCGCATATAAATCAGGGTAGCTTTCATTCGTATTAGCAAATGAGTTCCAGACAAAAGTGGATCGAACCCGATAATCGCCACCCATTCCAAAAACAGCCACGCCTATGGGGTGTCGTCAGAGCCATCCGGGGCCGCGGCGGTCGCGCGACACCCGGCGACAGATCCTTGTGCCGCGGAACGACTACTCACGCTCTTGATGTCCCCATAATATATTTGCGCATCGAGATGGGCTAGTGCCGGACGTCGAGACGACCCGCAACGGATGCAGCAAGACGCCCGTCGCCGGGCTTTGGCATGACGGGTCATAGCCTGCGCGATCAGTCCCCGCGGGTCAAAGCTTGCCGGTTACCAGCCATTTGGCGCACGCGTCACCGAGTTGCGCGACGGCCTCGGCTTCGTATTTCTTGACCTCATCGGGCGTGAGCAAGTTAGCCCACCGGCCATTCGTACCCTTATGGATAAACGTCTGCGCGCCGCCCTCCCACAACGCGCCGTTCAGGGGCGCGACGGGCGCCGCGTTCGTCTTCATGTAATCAAAGGTGCAGTGTTCGACGATGGCCGGCCACTTGGCTTCATCAATCGGGATATCGAGAAACGCCGCGATTTTGCGCATCTCGCCGGCCAAGTCGTCTTTGAGATTTTGGAAATGGACGAAGTGCACGTTCGGCAGATCCTTGATCTCCCACCACGTCCTGACGTTTTCCCAGAACGGCCAGTAAGGGTGCCCATCGCGCGCCAGCCATGTGCGGAAGTATTCAATGACATCGCCCTGCGGCCGCTCGAACGGCGGGCCAACGCGGCCCGGCGTGTCGTTGACCGCCTGATAGTAGATCTCGTTGGCGTTGGTGTGATGGTTGTAAAAGCTCCAGGCAACATCGCGGCCGTCGCGGCCGATGTAGATGTATTTGGCCTTGGGCGAGAAGACGATGGCATCGACAGGCAGATGCGTCTTGAGGAAGCGGCGGTGTGTTTGCGCCTCGACGGCCGGCAGCTTCACCTCTTTTGGCGGCACGCGCATATCGAGCCAAGGCGATATTTCCGCTGTCGGCAAGCCCTCTTGTCCCTCGAACAAGAGCTGGCTGACGATCTGTTGCGTCCACGTCGTTCCCGACTTGGCATACGTGCTGATGATGATGTCGCCATCTCGGAACTTAAATTCGTTCCACATCGTCGAGTCGAAATGGTGGCTCTGGTACTCGCGCGTCTTCTTCGGCCAATTCGGTTCTGGCGCGTTCATTTTGATGTCTCTCCCAACGGCCGGAATGCTGGTATCGCGCCGAGCCATATTTGAAACCAGACACTAGGCGACCCGCCAGATTTTACAAATCCGCCGAAAGTCTTGGCTGGAATGTTGGTAGAAGTTTGGGCTGGAGCGGTGAACGGCAAGAGAGCAATGATTTGCGCACGGCAGCTTCTCAATGCTCCAGATGACGTAACTGGGTTTGCTCAGTCAGTGAGCAACTCAACCGGCCCGCCAGCTTCCGGATGTGTCCACTCTCGTGTCAGGAGGTCCCGCAACGGAGCCGTTTGCTCCAGCGCTTCGCCCAAAGCTGCCGCCCAACGAGCGGAAGAAGTAGGGTCGGCGTCTCGAGTCTTTTCCATCATGAAACGGCAAAGTTCAGCGCGTTCGCTGAGCGACCGCATGGCCTGCTCGACAAAGCGTTCCATCGCCAAGAATTGCGCCGCCAGCATGATCTCCGCTGTGTAAACGTGCCCGATGTGGCAGCTGAATTGCGTCAGTGACCCCAACTGGCTGCGCCGCAGCGCTCCGCCGCAATCCGGGCAAGTCACAGCCGCAGGGTGGTTAAGCGTGAACTCGGCGGTCATACCCCTCTCCTGCGAATCTCCGGTAGCATGATTGCCTCCGTCTGTGGCCGCCGTTGGCGACCGGCCGGCCACCAGTCTAGTGAGCAACGGACCGATCTCGGCCACGGATACGACGTGATCGACGGCGACGTTGTCGATCGCGCTCTGGGGCATCGATGTGCTCACGGCGTCCAAAGGATTTTGCACGATCGACGTTCCGCCTTGTGCCATCACCTCGTACAGTCCCGCGGTTCCGTCATTGAGGCCACCGGTGAGAATAACTCCGATCACATTGGCTCCAAAAGTGCGGGCGGCGCTCCTGAACATCGGGTCGATGGCGGGCCGCGCCAAATTCTCTCGCGGCCCTTTTGTCAGGACGATGTTCCCGGCCTCGATCGTCATGTGGTGGTCGGGGGGAGCAACGAAAATATGCCCGGCACGGATTGCTTCACCCTGCGCCGGGTGGCTCGCAGAAAGGGTGCCGATACTCTGGAGCAGCCAAGGAAAATTGCTCTTGTGCGAGCCGATGTGCACCGTGACGAACACCGCCGCGTCGATCGTTCTGGGCAAGTCGGCGACGATAGTCCGGATTGCGCCAACACCGCCCGCTGAGGCCCCGATCACAATAATGGTCATTGGAGCTGTCATCGTCGTCTCCAGAAAGCCCGTTGTGCGACGTCGCGCGGCAGCGGGCGGCCGGTATCAAATCAGACTATCACATTCCACGTCGGCCACGGACCAATCTCTCCCGCTCATCGCACATAGAC
>JAYSVT010000234.1:0-1529 GCA_043718455.1 Hyphomicrobium sp. | reverse complement strand
GGTTATCGAGAAACGAAACGTGCTTGGGGCCCGCTTCCGATAGCGGCCGCACGTCTTCGATCATCAGGTTGGCGTCAGCGCTGCGCCTGATTTCCGATCCCGTGGCCTTGGCGATATCGGCGAGCGAAAAAGGCCCGGCGCGGTCGAAGAACCCGGGATGCTCCATCAGTGCCACGCCTCCGGCTGAATTATTTCGCAATTGGCCGGACATTTGAACAGAAACGGCGCGTTGGCAAGCTGCCAATCGCGCCGTTCTAGAGGTCTATTGTCTTATCCCTTCAGGGTTAACCCCGAAAGGCCGCGCATCAGAACTTGGTTGAAGCACCGAAGCGGAAGACTTGCTCTTGGTCGAAGCTCTGCTTCGTCAACGTCTTGGCAAAGTCCATACGCAGAGGTCCAACCGGCGAGTTCCACATCAAGCTGGCACCAACCGACGAGCGGATCGACGACTCATCGACGAGACAGACGCCCGAGAAGTTGCCAGCCGCATCCTTAATGCCGCAGCTCTGGTTGTTCTTTGCCGTCGAGCCTGCGCCAAACAACGAGCCTGCGTCAGCAAATACGGCGCCGCTCAACCCAATATCTTCCGGAATGAGAGGCAATGGGAAGCGGATTTCAGCCGTTGCCGCCCAGTAGGTCGTGCCGCCAAGCGCGTCATTGGTGTTCAAGTCACGCGGCCCAAAGCCTGCGCGATCAAAGCCGCGAATGGTTTCCCCGCCCTTGAAGTATAGATCGAGTAGATTGACCTCATCTCCGCCCCAACCCTGAATATGGCCGCCTATTGCGCGGCCGATAAGCGTGATCTTTTCGGTGATCGGGTAGTAAGCGCGCGCTTCGGCACCAACACGCACGTACTGAACGTCGCCGCCGAGACCGGCAAACTCGTCGTCAAGCTGCAAGTAGAACCCACGCGTCGGATTGCGAGGATGGTTGCGTGCGTCATACGTGATTGTGGTGCCGACCAGAGAGGTCCAATAGGCCTCGTCCTGACAGGAGCCATCTTCTCTCGCCGTGATTGTTGGCGCGCTCGCAGAAGGAGCTATGGGTGTCAACTTCGACTGGAACCCGCAAGCTTCCTTGATGGCGCGCGACGCGTTCGGTCTAACGTCAAAAATCTGATCGCGGGCCAGTGAGTAGTGAGCCTGCATCCAAAGGCTTTCAGCCAGCGGGAAGCCGAGACGCGCCACGGCGCCGGTCTTGCGTTGACGGAAACCTGACTGGTCGCGCTGATCGACTTCCTTGTGGAAGATGTCGAAGCCTGCCGACAAGTTATAGTCAAGGAAGCGCGGTTCGGTGAACGACAGATCGATCTGGAAGCGCTCGATCGAGCCTGCAAGCTTCAGGCGCAGGAACTGACCGTTGCCGAGGAAGTTGCGTTCCGTGATCGACACGTCGCCGATCACGCCTTCAGAGGTCGAGTAGCCCGCACCGAACGAAAGTTCGCCGGTTGACTGCTCAGTAATTTCGACATCAAGAACGACGCGATCCTGGGCCGAGCCTGGGCGGCGCTTCACTTCGACGTTCTTAAA
>JAYSVT010000233.1:0-4386 GCA_043718455.1 Hyphomicrobium sp. | reverse complement strand
CAGCATACAAACCCAACTGCCGAAGTAAAATCTACTCGATCCGGTCCTCCAATGAGGATAACGATCCCTCACGGACCCAAGTTCAACAGCCTGCTAGAAGAACTTCTCGCTTCTTCGGTAGATTGTCTGGACTACCTCGTCGCAACATTCTCAGAAAGTCGTTCTCGTAGGGACTGGTGCGCTGCCATCGGGCCGCGTCGATTATTGTTGGCAATCTCGGCTTTGAGAGTTGGGCGGCAGCAATAAGGGTTCGGTATGCCAAGTGTCGCGCCAAAGAAGTTTGGCCAAATTCGGGATGGATGAATATCATCCAATTGTCATTTCCGGTAATTAGTTCATCTATTTTGACGCGCCTTTCTTTCGAACGAAACAACTCGTCCGAAGGCGTCTCGACTTCACCAATAGGCGTCAGCGGAGGGCAGACGAATACATCGGAAAGTTTACGTTCCACTATAGTTTCATCTAGCTCCACCGCGAGATCGGCAAGGGCTTCGGTCTGCAGCCATTTGACGAATGATACTTCAGGAGGGCGCTCCACTACCGTGACTAATGATTGCGGTTGCCGCCTGTTGTTATGGCTATCTATCAGAAAGGATAAAATTTGTTCGTTAAGTTTCTTGGCTAACGCCTCCACGTCAGACTTCTCAAAACTCGCAAGCTCTAAGTATTTTTTCTCTTTCACAAACGTCCATTGTTCCTCCTCAATAACTTCGCGATCGAGCAGCACAACAAAGATGATTTTTTCGCCGGTCTTGCTCTCACGACCTTGGGCCCATGCAACCTCTTTCTTCACCCAATCTGCCTTTGCCGCATCACGGCACAGAAGTAGTATGAAAATGTCCACGTCATCGCTAATGCCGTTTGCAATACGGACCCCTAGTCCGTCGCCCAGTTTGATCCGATCCTCGTCGATCCACGAACTGTATTTTTTACCCAGCAGCTCCGACAACTCACGAACTAACGGTTTTTGCCGACTAGAATGGCTATAGAAAAGCTGCATTGTGCATCTCGCTACCTGGATAATATTGTAAGCGGTGCTCGCCAGTGTCAGATCCTCGCACGTGACGGCGTTGCCATTGATCGTTCGACGCTGTGCCATTGACTATGGCATAACTCGCTCTTGCTGGAAGAGAAGACTGCGGCCCGAGTTCAAAAATCTGTTAGCTGAGCAGAATTGCGTCTTGCTCCCACGATCCAAACACCGCACCGCACCTCACACCCCCGGCAAATCGAGCGTGACCTTAAGCCCGCCATGCGCCGACGCATCCAAACTCATCGCGCCGCGATACGAAACAGTGAGATCACTGACAATCGACAACCCAAGGCCGGACCCCGGCTTTGTTTCATCCAGCCGCATACCGCGCTTTCCTATCTTCGCGCGTTGCTCCGCAGTGAGTCCGGGACCATCATCCTCGACCGTCACGACCAGACGCTTATTTTTCGACGTCGCGCCCGACTCCATCTTTTGCGCTTCAACCGTCACAGTCAGAAAAACGCGCTTCTTCGACCACTTGCAGGCGTTGTCCAACAAGTTCCCAAGCATCTCTTCCAGATCCTGCTTCTCGCCTTGAAACTTCGCGCCCGGCGCAACGCTCATCGTCACCACAACGCCTTTGTCGCGATTGATACGCTCCAACGCGCGCACCAGCGGTTCAACCACGGGCTCCACTGGCGTGACGCGCCCTTTGCCGCTTGAGTTTGCCGCCATGCGCGCGCGGTCGAGATAATGAGACACAGAATCGCGCATGATCTGGGCCTGCTCGGCAACTTTGTTTGCGAAAGGCCCCTTCACCTCGCGCGCTTCATTCGTGATGACGGCCAGCGGCGTCTTCAAGGCGTGCGCTAAGTTCCCAACCTGCGTGCGCGCCCGGTCGACGACATCCTGGTTGGATCGTATCAGCGCATTAAGTTCGGCTTGCATCGGCTCAATTTCGGCTGGCAAGCGGCCTGCGAGTTTTGAAGCTGCGCCCGAGCGGATATTAGCAAGCCCGCGCTCGATCCTGCGCAACGGCGCAAGGCCAAAGCGCATCTGTAGGAGCGTCGAAGCCAAGAGTGCTAGTCCCGCCAGCGCCAACGCGCCGCTCAGCCAATTGCGAAAGCGCTTGAAGTCGGCTTCCAGCCAGTCCATCGGCCCGGCAACGATGACAGAGTATTTGGTCTTCGCGGGATCGGCGCCCAAGGGCTCTATCTGCTCCAAAATGCGAATGGGCTGATCGCCCGGTCCCTTGACGTTCATCCAACGAATGCCGGTCGCGGGATCAGTCGGGAATTTTTTGTCGTAGGGGGAGGGCAGAATTTCGCTCGCCAGCGACGGCGAGACAAGGCGCCGGCCTGGCGCACCATCAATCGGTCGCACCTGCCAATACCAGCCCGAGTGCGTCACCTCGAACAAAGGTTCATAGAGGTTTTGCGGCACGACGGGCTCGTCGCCGGTTGTGTTCATGCTGTCAAACGCGACCGCCGTCAGCAACTTCTTCAAGTCAGAATCGAATTTGGTCTGCAGCCCGTCGCAATGCGTGCGATAGATAAGAAATCCCGCGAGCGGCAACACCAAGAGCGTCCAGCCGAGGGACGTCGCGAAAAGGCGGAACGCGAGTGAATCAAGCCTCATCAGGTTCTTGGCTCAGCCGGTAGCCGAGACCGCGCACAGTCTGGATGATTTCGCCCGGAATTTTCCGGCGCAAGCGCCCGATGAAAACTTCGATCGTGTTCGAGTCCCGGTCAAAGTCCTGATCATACAGGTGCTCAACAAGTTCCGTGCGCGAGACGACGCGGCCATTGTGATGCATGAGATAGGCGAGCAAGCGAAACTCGTGGCTGGTCAGCTTCACCTGCTGGCCATCGAACGTCACGCGCGCCGACTTGGTGTCGAGGCGCAGCGGCCCGCATTCGATCTCGGATTTAGCGTGCCCAGAGGCGCGCCGCACTTGGGCACGCACCCGCGCCAGCAATTCTTCCATGTGAAAGGGCTTGGCGATGTAATCATCGGCGCCCGCGTCCATGCCGGAAACCTTATCGCTCCAGCGGTCACGCGCGGTCAATATGATGACCGGCATGTTGCGATGCGAACGGCGCCATTGTTCCAAGATTGAAATGCCGTCCATCTTCGGCAAGCCAATGTCGAGTATGACCACATCGTAGGGCTCGGTATCGCCTAAGAAGTAGCCCTCTTCCCCATCGAGCGCCGTATCGACGGCATAGCCCGCGTCACCCAACGCCGTGACCAGCTGGCGGTTCAAGTCCTTATCATCTTCGACGACGAGTGCGCGCACAGCCTTGTCCCAACCACAATAGACGTTTCCAGCGTCCCTTATAGCGGGCCTATTGAGGCAAATTCTAGCGCGAGTTGGCTGCCTTGGCGTGGTTCAGGGCGTCCACCACCACATTTTTGAGCTGCCCCTGCTTATCGCGGACCGCGAGCTTATAGATATAGTCGTCGCCTTCCTGGCATAGAGTTGCGCGTACGATCTGACCCGGAATGTCTTTTGCGAAGGTTTTGGCTAATTCTTCGACTGTCAGCAGCCCTTGCTGGCGCACAACCTCAGCGGCTTTGCCCCAATCGGCAAAGCACTCTGCTTCGCCCGCCGCAAACGAGCGCTCGCCCGCTGCACCATACAGAGGCAATCCTATCGCAGAGACAAAGAAGAGCTGGCGCAACATTGGCAAAACTTCCTATTCCAACGCACCATAGTTAACGCACTTCCCCTGAACCCGGGATGAATGCCATTTCTCAAAGCCGCAC
Source organism: Hyphomicrobium sp. (assembly GCA_043718455.1). GTDB lineage: Bacteria > Pseudomonadota > Alphaproteobacteria > Rhizobiales > Hyphomicrobiaceae > Hyphomicrobium_B. The sequence goes on along the minus strand of JAYSVT010000233.1, from coordinate 644 downwards.
ATTGACAACTTTGCGCGTCAGCCGCTGCACGGCCGTCAAGCGGCCATAGATCGTCAGCAGCGTGCCGAAACCGGGACGAGGGATATCCTTCAACCCTTCATTAAACTCAACATGTCAGTGTCCAGCGCAAACTTGCATAGGACCGGCCCACATGTCCTTTGGGAAACGCGCCGCAGCAAACGTATCCGAACCGGTCACTGCGCCGAGAAAAACGGAAGCTGACGACGGCAAGTCAACGTTGGCCGTTCTACTTTCTTTTGCCAGTGTTATAACTTTCGTGTCCCTGACGCTGGCTGCGTTTGAGCGTTCCCCTTCGCCACCAGCGGATCTTGCGAAAGTCGAAGATTCCCGGGTCAAACCGGGTGTTGCTAAAATCGCGCCGGTTGCGGCTCGCAGGACACCGCGCCAAGTTGGCGAGACCGAAATCACTCGCAATCATCGTGGCCAGGTTGAAAGTGAAGTCCGCCGTTTTGACGATGGCACGAGCGAAAGCGTAGATTACGAATACTCGCCCTTTCGATACAATGGCCGTCCCCCGCAAAATATTGACCCATCGAACCCGAGCGCTCACCTGCCAAAAATCCCGGACCCGTTCAAAGCCGGACGTTCACATCGCGCCGCGTCAGACGCTCGACGGCGCTGAC
>JAYSVT010000232.1:0-1535 GCA_043718455.1 Hyphomicrobium sp. | reverse complement strand
ATCGTTGACGCGTGTACAGTGATGCCAACGGTCGCCACGTCGCCGTCGAGTTTCAGCCACTCATGTTGGTCGGTGTATTTCAGCACGATGTCCTCCTGGAAGTTTGAACTCAGCGGCGCTTGAAATTCGGGGTGACGAAAGGAAGTTTGACGACTGACACGGGCAGCAGCTTGCCTCGCACTTCCGCAAATACTTTGGATTCGGGAATGGCCAGTTCCGCCGGCAAGTAACCCATTGCGATGGGGGCATCGACACTGGGTCCAAAGCCGCCTGACGTGACGGATCCGACAGCCTCGCCTGCAGCCCCGCCGGAGAAAAGTAATGTGCCGTTGCGTATCGGCGCCCGGCCCTCAGGGCGCAAACCAACGCGGCATCGTGTTGTGCCCTGCGCAATCTGTTGGAGAAGTAGGGTAGCGCCTGGGAAACCGCCTGCCCGATTTCCGTCCCGCCGCCGCACCTTTTGAACGGCCCAGGTCAGACCGGCTTCAACCGGCGTTGTGGTCTCATTGATATCCGAACCGTAGAGGCACAATCCGGCTTCTAGCCGCAGCGAGTCGCGGGCGCCAAGACCGATCGGTTCGACGTCGCGATTTTCTAGGAACGCTTCTGCAATGTCGCGAGCCATATCTCTGGGAACAGAGATTTCAAAGCCGTCTTCGCCGGTGTAGCCTGAGCGCGAGACGATACATTCCGCACCCATGATGTTGCTCCGGCGCACGTCCATAAAGCGCATTTGCGTGCAATCTGGCACAAACCGCGCGAGAACCGCCTCCGATTTTGGTCCTTGCAGAGCAATCAGAGCGAGGTCTAATCGCTCGATACGGCACTGGTCGCTAACATGTGCCAGCAAGTGACTCTCGTCGGTATCTTTGCGCCCTGCGTTGACCACGAGCAGCATGTGATCACCAAGATTGGCAACCATCAGGTCGTCCAAGATCCCGCCGCGCTCATTGGTGAAATAGGCGTAACGCTGGCGCCCTGGCGCCAACCCAAGGATATCCATTGGAACGAGCCGCTCAAGTGCACCCGCGGCATCCGCGAGCGTGCCTGATTTTGGCCAGAGCGCGATCTGCCCCATGTGCGAAATATCAAACAAGCCGCTGGCGGCTCGGGTGTGCAGATGTTCTCGGAGCACGCCGAGCGGGTAGCTGACCGGCATCTCGTAGTGCGCAAACGGCACCATCCGGGCGCCATGCTCAACATGCAAACCGTAAAGCGGGGTTCGGTGGAGCGGCGAAGGTGTTTGTGACGAGTCTTTGTCAGTCACGCAGAGCCTCCTTGGGTTTCGGTGTCGCGTCATCAACTGGACTTTGCCACAAGTGGTATTCTGTGCGCAGGAATTTTAGGACAGCAGCGAAACTCCCCGATGAGATCCTGGCACATATCCGAGCGCCACGGCGATCAGAGCTAGCGGCCCAGCGGTAAGTCCTTTGGAACGCTTCCTTGGATGCGCGCCCGGCAATACCAAGTTCTGTGCTCTGATCGCGAATTCAATTGCAGATACAGAGTGTTTGGGCATGATGCGACTCTCGGCA
>JAYSVT010000231.1:0-4395 GCA_043718455.1 Hyphomicrobium sp. | reverse complement strand
GAAGCGGTCGATGCGCTGTTCGACAACGGCAGGCGGGGCCGCGTCATCACCGGCGCCAACAAGCGTCCGCTGAAGTCGCTTGCCGACATGCTAAAAGGCAAGCAGGGCCGCTTCCGCCAGAACCTGCTCGGCAAGCGCGTCGACTATTCCGGCCGCTCGGTCATTGTCGTCGGCCCCGAACTCAAGCTGCACCAGTGCGGCTTGCCGAAGAAGATGGCGCTCGAACTGTTCAAGCCCTTCATCTATTCGAGGCTCGAGGCCAAAGGCCTGTCGTCCACCGTCAAGCAGGCCAAGAAGCTGGTCGAGAAGGAAAAGCCGGAGGTCTGGGATATTCTCGACGAGGTGATCCGCGAGCATCCGGTGCTCTTGAACCGCGCCCCGACGCTGCACCGCCTCGGCATTCAGGCCTTCGAGCCGGTGCTGATCGAAGGCAAGGCTATCCAACTGCATCCGCTCGTTTGTGCGGCCTTCAACGCCGACTTCGACGGCGACCAGATGGCTGTCCACGTTCCGCTGAGCTTGGAGGCTCAGTTGGAAGCGCGCGTCCTTATGATGTCGACGAACAACATTCTGCATCCTGCCAACGGCCATCCGATCATCGTGCCGTCTCAGGACATCGTTCTCGGCCTCTATTACCTGTCGCTCATGCACGAAAAAGAGCCAGGCGAAGGCATGCTCTTTGGTTCGGTATCGGAAATCCATCACGCGCTTGCAGCTGGCGCTGTAACGCTGCACGCAAAGGTTCGCGGCCGTTTCCGCACGGTCAACGACCAGAACGAACCGGTCATCGAGATCCATGAGACGACACCGGGCCGTCTCATCCTCGGCGAACTATTGCCGAAGCAGCCGGGCGTCAAGTTCGCGCTCGTCAACCAGATGCTGACCAAGAAGAACATCTCCGGCATGATCGACGCCGTCTACCGCAACTGCGGTCAGAAAGAGACTGTGATCTTCTGCGACCGCATCATGCAGCTCGGCTTTCATCACGCCTTTAAGGCTGGCATTTCGTTCGGCAAGGACGACATGCAAATTCCAGCATCTAAGGCAAAAATTGTCGAGAAGACCAACAATGAAGTGCGCGATTTCGAGCAGCAGTATCAGGACGGTTTGATCACGCGCCTCGAGAAGTACAACAAGGTTGTTGACGCTTGGTCGAAGTGCACGGACCAGATCGCCAAGGAAATGATGGATCGCATTTCTGCCGTCGAAAAGGACCCCGTGACGGGCCGCGACAAAAAGATCAACTCGGTCTACATGATGAGCCACTCGGGTGCGCGCGGTTCGCCAGCGCAGATGAAGCAGCTCGCCGGTATGCGCGGCCTGATGACGAAGCCTTCGGGCGAAATCATTGAGACGCCGATCATCTCGAACTTCAAAGAAGGCCTCAGCGTTCTCGAGTACTTCAACTCGACGCATGGCGCGCGTAAGGGTTTGGCCGACACGGCGCTCAAAACGGCGAACTCGGGCTATCTGACACGCCGCCTTGTCGATGTTGCTCAAGATGCCATCATCTCGGAAGTCGATTGCGGAACCCTGCAAGGCATCAACGTTCAGGCTGTTGTCGATGCCGGTCAGGTGATTGTTACTCTTGCGGCGCGCGTGCTTGGCCGCACGGCTGCCGAAGACATCAAGCATCCTGTCACGGGCGAGCTGATCATCAAGGACGGCGACCTTATTGTCGAGCGTCACGGGGAAGCCATTGCCAAGGCCGAAATCCAAGAAATCCGCATTCGCTCGGTCTTGACCTGCGAAGCCGAACTTGGCGTGTGCGGCAAGTGCTATGGACGCGATCTCGCACGCGGCACACCGGTCAACATCGGTGAAGCCGTTGGCGTCATCGCCGCTCAGTCGATCGGCGAACCGGGTACGCAGCTCACTATGCGCACCTTCCACATCGGCGGCACGGCGAACCTCGTCGACAGCTCGTTCATCGACAGCAACTTTAACGGTACGATCAAAATCAAGAACCGCGCGATTGCCAAAGACTCGAAAGGTCAGAACATCTCGACCGGCCGCATCATGGCAATTCTGATTTCCGACCAGTCGGGCAAGGAACTGGCGGCGCACAAAATCGCTTATGGCGCCCGCGTCTTTGTTGACGAAGGCGATACCGTGAAGCGCGGAACCAAGCTCGCCAGCTGGGATCCCTACACCCGTCCGATCCTTTCGGAAGCCAACGGTTCGGTGGACTTCGAAGATCTCATCGAAGGCGCATCCGTGCGCGAACAGACCGACGAAATGAAGGGCACGTCGAACCGCGTCATCGTCGACTGGCGCACGTCGCCCCGCGGCAACGAGCTGAAGCCTGCCATTGTCGTCAAGGACAAGCACGGCAAGCCGATCAAAGTGGCGCGCGGCGGCGACGCCCGTTATCTGCTTTCGGTCGATGCGGTGCTCTCGGTCGATCGTGGTGCGGAGGTTAAAGCCGGCGACGTGCTTGCACGTATTCCAACGGCATCTGCGAAGTCGGGCGACATCACGGGCGGCCTGCCGCGTGTTGCCGAACTCTTCGAAGCGCGCCGGCCAAAGGACCACGCGATCCTCGCCGAAATCTCCGGCACGATCGAATTTGGCAAGGATTATAAAAACAAGCAGCGCATCCACATCAAGCCAGATGACGAAACCAAGGAGCCGGTCGAGTACCTGATCCCGCGCGGGAAGAGCCTGGCAGTACAACACGGAGACCGCATCGAACGCGGTGATTTCGTGTACGATGGCAATCCTGCGCCGCACGACATCTTGGCAATCAAGGGCGTCGAGGAACTCGCTAACTATCTCATCAACGAGATCCAGGACGTCTACCGTCTGCAGGGCGTGACCATCAACGACAAGCACATCGAAGTGATTGTGCGCCAAATGCTGCAGAAGGTTGAAATCACCGACATCGGCGACACCGACTTGATCAAAGGCGAGCAAATCGATCGCACCGAGTTCGAGGAAGTCAACTTGGCCATCGAGAAGTTGGGCAAGAAGCCGGCTCTGTCAAACCCCGTGCTGCTCGGCATCACCAAGGCCTCGTTGCAAACCAAGTCGTTCATCTCGGCCGCATCGTTCCAGGAAACGACGCGCGTGTTGACGGACGCGGCCGTCAACGGAAAGTCGGACATGCTTGAGGGCTTGAAGGAAAACGTTATCGTCGGCCGGCTCATCCCGGCCGGTACGGGCGGAATGTTGCGCCGTTTGCGCAAGATCGCTCAGAAGCGCGACGACCTTATCGCCAAGGAGCAGGCCAAGTCGGCATCAATTCCAGGACCAGACGCAGCCGGTGGGGCAGGCGCGCGCCGCCGGCGCCGCCCGGCAACGGACGAAGCGGCTTGAGTTCTAGGCGCTAATCAAGATTAGAGATTCTAAAAAACGGCAGCTCAAAAGGCTGCCGTTTTTGCGTCGCGCGGCATGACTGCGTGAGCCCAAGCGTGTGTCTGACACTTGGCCGCAGCCGCATTTCGCAAGCATTGCCGCACTGCCGCAAATTAATTTCAAAGGAGTGCACTGCGCCTGTTGACCAATATGCACCTCGTGTATATAGCTCCCACCACTCTCGCGGTAGGTGGTAGGCCCACTTCGGCGCTCCTCAAGGGGTGCGACGACGGCCTAAACGCTACCGTCCACTAAAGCAGAGCACATCGACGGGCCAAGATCTGCCACCCTAAAAAGGCGGCACGATCCTCTGGTTTTTTCATGCTAGGGGCGATTTTTCGCCGCCTGGCAGGTTTGCTTGGCGCATTCCCAATCCGGGATCGGCGCCGGGTCTTGGATACGAAGGCAGGATTTGTCGGATGCCGACGATACAACAGCTGATCCGGAAGCCCCGGGAGCCGAAAACGTACCGCGAGAAATCGCGCCATATGGATGCCTGCCCGCAGAAGCGCGGCGTGTGCACCCGCGTCTACACAACGACACCGAAGAAGCCGAACTCGGCGCTTCGTAAGGTCGCCAAGATCCGCCTCACCAATGGCTTCGAGGTCATCGGTTACATCCCAGGCGAGGGCCATAACCTGCAGGAGCACTCTGTCGTGCTCATCCGCGGCGGCCGCGTCAAGGACTTGCCCGGCGTTCGCTATCACATCATTCGCGGCGTACTCGATACGCAGGGTGTTGCGGCACGACGTCAGCGCCGCTCGAAGTACGGCGCCAAGCGGCCGAAATAAATAAGTCTGGGGCCGGCGCGGCTGGCTCTTTGTTGAAACAGAATTCGAAGCGAAGGACGCAAGAATGTCTCGTCGTCACGCGGCGCAAAAGCGGGAAGTCATCCCCGATCCGAAGTTCCACGATCTCGTTGTCACCAAGTTCATGAACGCGGTGATGAAAGAGGGCAAGAAATCGGTCGCAGAGCGCATGGTTTATGGCGCTTTCGAAAAGATGGAAACGAAGGGCAAGGCAAATCCGCTTGAGCTC
>JAYSVT010000024.1:0-8328 GCA_043718455.1 Hyphomicrobium sp. | reverse complement strand
ACTTCACTGAATTCGATTTTTGTACCGGCTTCTCCGGCAATGCGCTCGATCTCGAGAACATCGTCTTTGGCGACACGATACTGCTTGCCGCCTGTCTTGATGACAGCGTACATGGGGACTTCCTTTCTTGGTCCGCGCCCTATGGCGCCGCAGAAAAACTGCGGACTTTCAATGGGTTGCTGGATTTCTCCAGCTAAGCCTCGGGCAGCGCGTTGAGCGCGGCTGGCTTTCTGCCGCCGCGTTGAAGGGGTTTATTGTCGATAACCCGAGCAAAGTCAATTGCAGGTAAGTGTGTCGTTGACGCGGACTTGAAGAGCCAAGCTTGCGCCTTAAAGCCCCGCCATTGCCGTATGCTGACCTTGGATTTGCCGATTCCCTGCATCATATGACGATTGTCAGGGGGCCTCATGTCTGCCGCGCCAACATCTCAGCCTTATGGATTTGTCAGCGGGATATTGCCCGCAATTCCCGTTCTCGAAACGGGGCGCGATTTTCCCATCGCCACGCTGATGCACCAGAAAGCCCGCGCGCATGCCCTGCTCGATCTGGCGACACGGCGCTATCCCGCGCGCGCACTTCTCGCGCTCGACAAAGTTTCGCGCACCTGGCTCGTCAAATGGGACAATGCCCATCTCGATGAAATCGATGCTGTAGCGCAGGCTCTTGGCCGTCCAGGCGCCTACTTCTTTTCGGTCAATTACGAGTGGGGCTGTACCTGCCGCGTCGCGCCCTCCGCCGATCGCGCCTCTGCGCGCCTTATCCGCGTTCTGGATTGGACGGCGCCGGGCTTGGGTAAAAATCTCGTTGCCGCGCGCGTCTCGGGTGCGCCAGCCGGGCCGTTCGTGCTGCTCACTTGGCCCGGATACACGGGTGTTTTGCAAGTGATGGCGCCGGGGCGCTTTTCCGCCGCGCTCAATCAGGCGCCGATGCGCAAAGCAACGGGGCTCTATTACATGGACTGGGCGTCGAACCGGCGCCGTGTTTGGGGCATGCCGCATCCGACGCCAGCGCATCTGCTGCGCGAGGTTTCAGAGAAAGCCGAAACGTTTGCCGATGCGCGACGCATGTTGAGTCATTCGCCCATCTCGACACCCGCCATTTTTACGCTCGCAGGTCTCGGGCCAAGTGAGCTTGCTGTCATTGAGCGCACGGAAACGGACTTCCGGGTTCGCGAGGGCGCGCAGGTCGCCGCCAATCATTGGGAATCTGCCGGGTGGCAAGGGCGCGCGCGCGGGATCGACAGTCCCGGGCGGGCCCGTCTTATGAGCGCTGTTGCGCCGGCGCTGGACAAGTCTTTTCCATGGCTCACAGCACCGATACTCAATGATCATACCCGCCTTGTGATGGTTGCCGATGCCAAGGCAGGCCGCCTCGTGGCTCAGGGGTATGAAGCGGGGCAACAAGCGACAGAATCTCTGGAAATTAGGTGGCGGCTGACGGCCTAACGGTACTTGTGCGAAGAGGCCTTGCGCGGCCGGGCATCAGAAGTTACAAGCCGGGCTCGCCGTAAAGGCGCCACGGCTTGCGGAGAGGTGGCAGAGTGGTCGATCGCGTCGCACTCGAAATGCGAAGTACGGGCAACTGTACCGGGGGTTCGAATCCCTCCCTCTCCGCCAAGTGCCTGTTTTAGCTGATCTCAGCTCTCTTGGGTCATCCGGGTTAGTCTTTCCGGCAAGCGCCTTGAGAGGGGTTTGGGCTCATATCCGGATGTCTCGCTCGACGTCGCCCGTCAGGCCGCTGCAACATTTCGGAAAGCGGCCGGAAGCGGCATCGATTTGCGCGACGAGGAAAAGCAAAAGGCGCTGTCCGCGACGACGTTCCGCGACATGTTCAAGATCACGTTGGCTCAGCGCGAGAAGCAAGTTTCCAACGCCAAGCATTTTAAGCAGTGGTCGTCGACTATGGAGGCGTATGTCTTTCCCAAAATCGGCGACGTGCCGGTTGCGGACGTGAAAACTGCCCAGGAGCTCGACCTGTTGACGCCGATTTGGTTCGAGAAGCCCGAAACGGCCAAGCGGGTGCTGCAGCGGATGGAACTGGTGTTCAAGTCGGCGATTGTCCGCGGTATCCGCATCACGGCTTCCCCGTGTACCGGCGTTGCCGATGAACTTGGCACGAAACATCGCACGCTCAAGCATTTAGCTGAAAGTTGTTTCTGCTTCGAAAGCACTTGAGCGCTGTGAGTTCTTCCCGTCATGCCAACGCAAATGGTCGTGGGGTCAGTTTCCACGGCGAATGCACATGGGGCGACAGTACATGGGGCGAATATTCATGGGGGTGACGCGATCACAGGCGGGATCTTGTTCGGCTTGCCGCTGCCGTGTTGTTCCCTTGTTTCACGGATCGGCATTTGCGTTATGCTCGTGCGCCTCGTATCCAAGATCCGCAGGAGCCGCTAATGACCATGCCAAATGTGCCCCCCGCGCCGTTACATCCTGAAGCCGCGCGCTTGTCGGAAAAATGGTTCCGCAAGCGCCACGAAACCTTGAACGCCACCGAGCAGGCCATCCTCAATGCGGTGCATACCCGCACCTATGTCGCCCGAGCCCCGACTCATGTCGACCAAAAAACGCTTGGCGAGCGCATGGCCGACCGGGTTGCGGAATTCGGCGGCTCGTGGACGTTCATCATATTGTTTGGCGCGTTCCTGTTGGCGTGGGCAGCGTTCAATACTCTGCTCGCCGTGCGCGCCTTCGATCCATATCCCTTTATTTTCCTGAACCTTATTTTGTCGATGATAGCGGCGGTGCAAGCTCCGATCATTATGATGTCGCAGAACCGCCAAGCTCACAAGGATCGTGAGAATGCCGAGCACGACTACGCGGTCAATTTAAAGGCTGAACTTGAAATCATGGGCCTGCACGAAAAGCTTGACGAGTTGCGCACCGAGCAGATCACCCGCTTGCTGGCCTATCAGGCCGAACAGATGGACCTTCTGACCAAACTGATCGAGCGCAAGTAGCAGGAGCGCATGGCACGAAAAATGGGCGAACGGCCCATAGTCTGACTATCATCTCTAGGATTGCCCTAGCCCCGAGAAGCTGTCCATTGTCACCGGCGATTTTTACGGAGTATTGGATCTCGGGTTACATCAGCCCGGTCGACTTCGAGGTGAAGATCAAATTCGCTTAAGTCTACGTCCACGGAGCCGGGGGCGACACACTGCGATCCAGAAGGCGACAGTCGGCACCACGATCCATTGGAGCAGTGGAGTGAGGCCAGTCCCGAGAAATGGCACTATTGGCATCAAGTCAGAGTAAGCCCAACTCCCGCGTACACTAGTGTTCAGCCATTCGCTGAATATTGTGTAACCGAGACCGAGTGTCAGGCTCGCCGCATAGACGCGCGCGATGCTGGTGTCCGGCCACCCAGAGCGGGCGAACACAGCCAGTGCCAATAGCAAGCAAGACCCCGCGATCATGACGTCTCCAATTGTGCAATGAAGGATGGCGAACAACTTTTGCTGGAACGTCCCCAGCTTCCACAGGGTGTAAAGTGGCAACTGCAGGATTTCCCATATGAAATGTGCAGCAATAGACACAGCGAGATAGTGGGCGAAGAATGTGCGCAATTCGGGCGAACGCCATAAACTTGATTTCACGACCCTAAAGCCTCACGCGTTTGAGCCGCAAAGCATTACCAATGACGCTGACTGAGGAGAGCGCCATGGCGGCAGCGGCAATGATTGGCGAGAGCAAAAGTCCGAACTTGGGATAAAGGACGCCAGCTGCAATAGGAACGCCGGCTGCATTGTAAATGAAGGCGAAGAACAAGTTTTGACGAATGTTGGCCATGGTCGCGGCCGATAAGTGACGCGCGCGAACGATGCCGTTGAGGTCACCTTTGAGCAGCGTCACGCCTGCGCTTTCCATGGCGACATCTGTTCCGGTGCCCATGGCAATACCGACGTCGGCGGCGGCGAGCGCAGGTGCATCGTTGACACCGTCTCCTGCCATTGCGACGACCTTACCTTGTTGCCGGATCCGCTTGACAATATTGGCTTTGTCTTGTGGCAAGACTTCCGCCTCGACATCGGTGATGTGAAGTTGCCGTGCCACAGCCTTAGCGGTCGTGGCGTTGTCGCCCGTCAACATGACGACGCGAATACCTTCGTCTTTGAGCGCTAAAATTGCAGACAGGGTTGTTGTCTTGATAGGGTCGGCTATAGCGATGATGCCGGCGGCCTTGCCATCGATCGCGACAAAGATGGCGGTCGCTCCATCGCGGCGCAAGTCATCGGCCTTCTGGTCGAGGCGGATCGTGTCGATACCAGCGTCGGCCATGATCCGGAGATTGCCAATGACGAGTGTGTGTCCATCGACAGTTCCAGTCACGCCCTTGCCGACAGGTGAATTAAAGTTCGCGACCGGAGCCAGCGAAAGGCCGCGCTCTTCGGCCGACCGAACAATCGCGGCGGCAAGAGGATGCTCACTGCTGCGTTCAAGGCTTGCGGTTAGACGCAACAGTTCTGTTTCCTCGACACCTGCCACGGTCTTGATCGCCACGACACTTGGCTTGCCTTCGGTAAGCGTGCCGGTCTTGTCGATCACAAGCGTGTCGACCTTTTCAAGCCGCTCTAGCGCTTCCGCACTTTTGATCAACACGCCCAATTGCGCCCCGCGCCCGACGCCAACCATGATCGACATCGGCGTTGCGAGACCTAGTGCACAGGGGCAGGCAATGATGAGCACCGAGACGGCCGCTATCAGCCCATAAGTGAAGCGCGGCTCAGGTCCCCACAAGGACCAGACGGCGAATGACAGTAGTGCGCTCAGAATTACAGCTGGCACAAACCAACCCGAGACCTGGTCGGCCAGCCGTTGTATCGGCGCGCGGCTACGCTGTGCCTGCGCCACCATTTGCACGATTTGGGCGAGCAGTGTGTCGCGGCCGATCTTTTCGGCGCGCATCACGAACCCGCCTGACTGGTTCATGGTGCCACCAATAACCTTCGCGCCCGTGCTTTTGGTGACGGGCATGGACTCTCCCGTCACCATTGACTCGTCAATTGCACTGCGGCCATCGAGAATGGCGCCATCGACGGGCACGCGCTCGCCAGGGCGCACACGCAGGCGGTCGCCAACAATTACCAGGTCGAGACTGACGTCCTCGTCGGTGTCATCAGGCCGGATCCGGCGCGCGATTTTTGGAGACAGATCGAGCAGCGCGCGAATAGCGCCGCTGGTTTGTTCGCGGGCTCTGAGTTCAAGAACTTGTCCAAGCAGCACAAGCACCGTGATGACAGCCGCGGCTTCGAAATAGACCGGAACCGAACCGTCGGGCCCTCGCATGGCTGCGGGAAATGCGTTTGGAGCCAACGTTCCGGCAATGCTGTAGAGCCACGCGACGCCCGTGCCCATGGCGATGAGTGTGAACATGTTGAGGTTGCGTGTGACGAGTGACGCCCAGCCCCGCTCAAAAAAAGGCCATCCCGCCCACAAAACGACGGGTGTCGCTAAAACCAGTTGCAGCCAATTCGAGGACTGCTGACCTAACCATTGATGCAGGCCCGTCAAATGGCCGCCCATCTCGAGCGCAAACACCGGCAACGTTAACGCGAGGCCAATCCAAAACCGCCGTGTCATATCGATGAGTTCGGGATTGGCGGCGGTGTCGCTCGAGACAACCTCTGGCTCGAGGGCCATGCCGCAGATCGGGCAATTGCCTGGACCCACTTTCCGGATTTCTGGGTGCATCGGGCAGGTGTAGATAATTTCGTGGGTGGCCGGTTTTGCCGTTTGCAGAGCAGGCGTCAAGTACATGCTTGGATGGGCTGCAAACTTCTCAAGGCATTTGGCCGAACAGAAATAATAGGGGCGGCCTTCATGCGCGTGGCGGTGCTTTGCGGTGTGCGGATCGACGGTCATACCGCACACGGGATCTTTCACGGCAGTGCCGGACTGGGCGGGGATTTCTAAGGGTGCCATCTCATGGCTGTCCATTGTTGATATCCTATTCACAATCGACGGCTACTGCGTGTCAACCGGTTTTAGTGCTTCGATTGCCAAAGTATGACAGGACCGTACAAGCTCACGACAACTTCGCCATTATTTCTTTGATCTTGCGCTCCTCGGCGAACTACCGGCTGCAGGTGCTTAGTCCAAACAGCGAATAGACCGGGCAGGTTCCAAACAATCCGGTGACCAGAGGAATAATGCCGATCCAAGCCCAATTTGTTTGGTATCCGGGGACATATCCGAGCGCCACGGCGATCAGGGCCAAGCCGGCAATAACCCGAAGGATGCGGTCAAGCGTGCCAACATTCGTTGTCATGAGCATTGCTCCTTTCAAACCCTGAAAAAATTACCTCGGGATACGAACGCGCACCTTGATCCCGATCAAGTGGTTGCGGTGGCTTTATCTCGCGCAAATCAATCCAGATCCGTGACAGCGGCGACGCGAAAGGTGCGCATGACGCCATCGTGCTCCTTGAACGAGACGTACTCACCCGGCAGAAACCTATGGGCACTTAGTTTGAAGCCCGTTTCGTCGTCGCTTTCGCGGGTCGGATCGTAGTCAAACGCCCATGCCCCGCCGCGCTTATGGACAAGGCGTCCGAGTTCCGTTGTTTCGCCGGGCCAGAACCGTTGCACGCGGCAGAGATCGCGCACTTTTTTCCATTCTGCTGCGGCCAAGCGGCCTTCATGATCAAGGGGCGCCGCGAACTCATAGCCGCGATCAGAGCTTCCCTCTGGAAAATCGTGATCGCGTGCGAGCTCAAGCCGGATGCGTTTGAGCGTCATTTCTTTTCTCCAAAGTGTTTAGTGCGACATCAAAACCGGAACGGTCATGTTCTTCAGAACATCACGCGTCACGCCACCCAGAATGAATTCCCGCATGCGTGAATGCCCGTAGGCACCCATAATCAAGAGATCGGATCCGTCGGCCGCGACACGCGAGAGGATGGCGTTTCCAGTGTGACGGTCTCTGTTCGTGACGGTCTCGACCTCCACATCAAGTCCGTGTCTTGCGAGCGTTGCAGCCATTTCCGCGGCGGGAACAATGTTCGTCCCGTCGCTATCAGTGGGGTCGCCAACGGTAATCAAGCGGATTTTCCTGGCGCGTTCGAGGAGTGGCAATGCGTCAAACGCGGCACGGGCCGATTCGCGGCTGTCGTTCCACGCGACGGCAACGTCCAGGCCGTACTCGCGCGCAAGCCAAGTTGACGGAATGACAAGTACAGGCCGGCCGCTTTCAAGGGCCAGGCGTTGGGCGATGTCTGTGAGCATGGGTGGATCTTTACCGTCAACGGCCTGACTGACGATAACCAGTTCAGCAGATCGGGACTGTTCGATGACGCCTTCTGCGATGGATGCGTAGGCTGTGCGGGCGTCCCCATGAACGCGCCACTCGGCAACGTAGGGTTCCCCACTCGTCAATCGGTCAAAGAGCGTCTTAATGCGCTCGGCTTGAGCCCTGCGCTCGGCGACTTGTATCTCATAAAAATCGGCGCCCATGGGCATGATAACATCGCTTGGCAGGAACAGGGGCGGCATGACGAAGAGACCCACCACGTGCGCTTCCGACGGCCGGGCAATGGCGGCCGCTGCCGCGATTAATTCAGCCACTCGCGGCTCATTGTTGAGATTGACCAAAATTGTCTTGAAGCTCATGGCGGGTGCTCCTTGCTGCAACCTGAGAATTTTTCCGTCTCCGGAGATCGGTTGGGATTGGGCCTCAGATAGGGATGAGATCTTCAATATGGCGCGCGATTTCGTGATTGGGAACCTTGGTGAGGTCCTTGGAAACCTCGGCGATGATGGTGGCTTTGACCGCATCTGACAGGGTGCGCCGTAAGTCGCCGAGTGTGACGGGAGAGGCAACGACCACGAGTTTGTCAAATTGATTGCGAACGAGGTTGGCATCCAAGACTTCGGCGAGCTCTTTGGCAAATTCGTGTTTCAGTTCGCGGTGCGGATTCGTCTTCGGTTCAACGCCATGGCGGGCTGCGCCGTGGGACTCGTAAACGCGAGCCGGTTTGTCGTGCAATAATTCGCGATTTGGGCTGTGGTCGGCGGAGAATTCCAACTTCTCGATCAACCGAAGCCCTTTATCATGCCCTTCAGCTGCGACCAGCCGCGCACGTGAGCCGTCGGCGATCAGCACCCAAGTCTTATCGGTTTTCATTGGTATTGACTCCATTCTACGAGCTTGCGGGCGCAGCATGGATGGAGACGAGGCAACTTGTCTTTGACCAGCGTCAAGCCAGGCGCATGATCGCCCGCGGCGCGGAGCATCGGAACTAGTTGGGATTGTAGCCGGTGTCTGTAGCCGGTAAATTCGAACGCAAGTATGTGAACAGCTCGTCCCAGAGGTTGTCCCAGTGAC
>JAYSVT010000230.1:0-1541 GCA_043718455.1 Hyphomicrobium sp. | reverse complement strand
CAATCAAAGAGCGCACCGGAGGTTCGACGTTCAAAAACCCGCCTGGAAATAGCGCCTGGAAACTCATCGACGAAGCGGGCTGCCGTGGCTTTCGCGTTGGAGGCGCAAAAGTGTCCGACATGCATTGCAACTTCCTCATCAACGACGCCCAAGCGTCCGGCGAGGATGTCGAGCGGCTTGGAGAAACAGTGCGGGCCCGCGTCAAGGCAAACTCAGGTGTGACGTTAAACTGGGAAATCATCCGCCTCGGTCTGCCGCGTGCTGGCCAGCCGGTTGGCGAAGCCCTGGCGGAGAAAGCATGAACAAGCTCGGGGCAGCGCCAATGCGCACGCGCGATATGATCGCAGTTCTCAAGGGCGGCTTGTCAGCGGAGCGCGAGGTAAGCCTCAAGTCAGGTGCGGCCGTTGCTGAAGCACTGCGCGGGGAAGGCTATAGCGTCACTGAAGTCGATGCCGGCCGCGACGTTGCCGACGTTTTGGCGAAGCTGAAGCCGGATGCCTGCTTCAACGCGCTGCACGGCAAATATGGCGAGGACGGCTGCATCCAAGGCATCCTCGAGATGCTCGAGATTCCCTACACGCATTCGGGCGTTCTTGCCTCCGCGCTTGCTATGCACAAGGAGCGCGCCAAGGAAGTGATGGCGGCGGCGGGCGTCCCTGTGGCTGAGGCCAAGCTCGTCACCCGCGCGGAGGCCCTCAAAGACCACGTTATGCGCCCGCCCTACGTCGTGAAACCCATCGCGGAAGGCTCGAGCTTTGGCGTCGTCATCGTGCCGCCCGATGCGGTCCGGCCCCCCAATTCGATTGCCGAGGGCGGCAGCCTCGATCAAGTCGTGATGGCCGAACGCTACATTGCGGGCCGAGAACTCACCTGCGCCGTGATAGGCGGCTTTGTGACCGAAGTGATCGAAATTGTGCCCCTCAAAGGCCTCGCCTTCTACGATTTCGAGGCAAAATACGCTCCCGGAGGCTCAAAACACGAGCTGCCGGCACAACTTTTACCAGAAATTTACCGAACACTAAGGAAGTTAACCTTCAAGGCACATGATGCACTCGGTTGCCGTGGCGTTACCCGAGCCGACTTCCGTTTCGACGACACGCCCGGCGGCACGGGGGAGCTGATCTGCCTTGAAGTGAATACCCAGCCGGGCATGACGGGGACCTCCCTGGTGCCAGAGCTGGCGGCATATGCGGGCTGGCCGTTTGGCACGCTCGTTCGATGGATCATTGAGGACGCGAGTTGCAACAGGTGATGCAGGAAAAGAGGTTTTGGTGGCGGGCGCTGGATGCGCTCTCGCCCGAAGACCCCACGCCTGACACAGCCCTTTATCAGCCGCCGAATAATCCCCGCGTTCGGACCACGCCGCCCGCAGCGCAAAGAAGCGCACCGGCAAATCCGTTTGCCCTAAATATTTCTCAAGCCGACCGCCGCGCGCCGATGCGTCAGCGCAAGCGTCGCGGAGGTTCGTACCTTGCCGCAAGTTTGACCGGGTTTGTGCTGTGCACGTCAGCGGCCGCAGCCGTCTTGATGTCAGACTATCT
>JAYSVT010000229.1:0-14356 GCA_043718455.1 Hyphomicrobium sp. | reverse complement strand
TGTGATGACAGGTCAAGTCAGACGCTTTCATCACACGCTCATCGCACGGATGCGGCGATATTGGAGGCACCGAATTGATACGTACAGAGATGCGCAATAGAGTGGCAAGCAACTGTTGTGAATAAGAAAAAAGATAATTCATCAAAAGCAAGAGAGTCCAGAACGTCTCCTGGAATCTCAAGTCCAACATTCTGGCTCCTTAAGACGGAGCCCGACGTCTTCTCTTGGGACATGCTGCAGGCGAAGGGCGCGGGCGGCGAACCCTGGACGGGCGTGCGTAATTATCAGGCTCGCAACAACATGCGAGCCATGAAAATTGGCGATCTCGGTTTTTTCTACCATTCGAACATTGGCAAGGAAGTCGCCGGCATCTGCGAGGTCATCGCGCTTGCCCATCCCGATCTCACGGCCGAATCCGGAACTTGGGAGTGCGTAGACGTCAAAGCCGTGGCGCCAATGCCAAGACCTGTTACGCTCGACGAGATTAAACTCAACAAGGGATTGGCGAACATGGTTTTGGTGAAAAACTCCAGGCTTTCGGTGCAGCCTGTGACCGCGCATGAGTGGGTCGAGGTTTGCCGCATGGGCGGGCTTGCTGCCAAAAAACTGCGCGCAAGATGACGGTAGCCCGGCTCGACGTCTCTGACCGACACGCTGTAAACGTCTTCATCCGCGCGAACACTACCGCAATTGCGCCACCGCTGGTTCCCGAAATCATCCTGCAGCTGGCGCATGAGTCTGTACCTATTTGGAAGCAGACCGAAGAAGAGCTCGGCGAAATCAACGTGCCGCCGCCCTATTGGGCCTTCGCCTGGGCTGGCGGCCAGGCGCTTGCCCGCTACATTCTCGATAATCCGGAACTCGTCTGCGGAAAGCGCGTGCTCGATCTTGGTTCAGGCTCCGGTTTGACGGCGATTGTTGCGAAGAAGGCAGGTGCGCGCGACGTCATCGCGGCCGACATCGATGAGTTGGCGCTGGCCTCCGTCTTGCTTAATGCGGCGGCGAACAAGGTCAGCGTGGAGGTGGTCAGCGACGACCTGTTGGCCAAGCCGCCAGTCCCGTTCGACGTCGTTCTGGTGGGCGACCTCTTTTATGAGCGCCAACTGGCTGACCGCGTGCTGGCCTACATTGAAGCGGCAAGCGGGCTCGGCGCCACAATCCTGATTGGTGATCCGCAGCGCAACTATTTTCCCCGCGGGCGGTTTTCAGCCGTTGCCGAATACCAGGTGCCGGTCACCCGCGAACTCGAAGACGCTGAGATAAAAAAAACGGCCGTCTGGCGGTTTTAACGTCCTGGCGGGCTGCGCAAACTCTCTAGGGTTTGATAGGATCGCGCGGCTTATTTCATTTCCTAAGGGAGGATAACGCCATGACTTTTGCAGGTATCAACTATGTTGCCGTCGCTGCCGCAGCGGTTGCCAGCTTCATGCTGGGCTGGGTCTGGTACAGCATGCTGTTCCAAAAACAGTGGATGGCCGCTCTCGGCAAGACGCCGGAAGAATGCAAGGATCAGTCGATGCCCGTGGGGCTGATGGCGCTCACCTTCGTATCCCTCGCTGTCATGGCGCTCATATTGGCCGGCGTCATGGGGCACCTCGGACCCACCGGATTTACGCTGAAGAATGGGGTCATTACCGGAGCCCTGGTTTGGCTCGGGTTTGTCATCACGACCATGGCGGTCAATCATGGCTTCGGCGGCGCTAAACGCGAGCTGACGTTGATCGACGGCGGCCATTGGCTGGCGGTGTTGGCTTTGCAAGGAGCCATCATCGGGCTATTGGGTGTGTAGACCGGCGCGGCATTTTTGCCGTTTCGACTTTCGAGCAATTTCAGGTCCGCCGCTCTAAGGCGCATGATTGGGCCGCAATTTAGTAATGCACACGCCGCGGTTAAGACGGCGATCTGGGAGGAACGACAGCTATGTCCGACAAAGTCTATCCGGTTTCAGCTGAAGCAGCGAGCCGGGCGTTTATCGATGACGCCAAATACAAGGCGATGTACGAATGCTCGGTCAAAGACCCGGACCGCTTTTGGGGCGAGGCCGCCAAGCGGCTCGACTGGATCAAACCCTTCACCAAGGTCAAGAACACGTCGTTTGCTCCAGGCAACGTGTCGATCAAGTGGTTTGAAGACGGCACGTTGAACATTTCAGCCAATTGCATCGACCGGCACCTCGCGACCCGGGCCGATCAGGTGGCCATCATCTGGGAGGGCGACAACCCGGCCGAAAGCGAAAAAATTACCTATCGCCAGCTGCATGAACGGGTCCAGAAATTCGCCAATGTGCTGAAAAAGCTCGGCGTCAAGAAGGGCGACTGCGTTACCATATATCTGCCGATGATTCCGGAAGCCGCTTACGCCATGCTGGCGTGCACGCGCATCGGCGCAATCCACTCCATCGTCTTTGGCGGCTTCTCTCCAGATAGTCTTCAGAATCGCATCGATGACGCCGATTCCAAGTTCTTGATCACGGCCGACGAAGGCCTGCGCGGCGGCAAGCCGGTCCCGCTGAAAAAGAATGCTGACGCTGCGCTGGCCAAGTGCAATGGCGGCGAGAAAGTTCTCGTCGTGCGCCGCACCGGCAATCCGGTTGCCTGGACGCCTGGGCGCGATTTCTGGCTGCACGAAGAACTTGAGACAGTTACTGCCGAGTGTCCGCCCGTCGAAATGAATGCCGAAGATCCGTTGTTCATCCTCTACACGTCAGGATCAACCGGGAAGCCCAAGGGCGTCTTGCATACCACCGGCGGCTACCTCCTGCACGCCGCGATGACACATCAATATGTGTTCGATTGCCACGACGGCGATATCTACTGGTGCACGGCAGACGTCGGCTGGGTCACGGGCCACAGCTACATCGTCTATGGGCCGCTCGCCAACGGCGCGACGACGCTGATGTTCGAAGGCATTCCAACCTACCCCACAGCATCGCGCTTCTGGGAGGTGATCGACAAGTGGAACGTCAATATCTTCTACACCGCGCCGACTGCTATTCGCGCTCTTATGGGTTTGGGCGACGACCTGGTGACCAAGACAAGCCGTGCGTCGTTGCGCATCCTCGGGTCTGTTGGCGAGCCCATCAATCCGGAAGCTTGGGAATGGTACTATCACGTCATCGGTAATTCCCGCTGCCCGATCGTCGATACATGGTGGCAGACAGAGACAGGCGGCATTCTAATCACGCCGCTGCCTGGCGCGACAGCACTGAAGCCTGGTTCCGCGACGCGGCCTTTCTTTGGCGTGCAGCCGGCGCTCGTGGATGAGAAAGGCGCGTTGCTCGACGGCGCAGCGCAGGGCAACCTTGTCATTCTCGACAGCTGGCCAGGGCAAGCGCGCACGATTTACGGCGATCACGCGCGCTTCGAACAGACGTACTTTTCCGCCTACCAGAACATGTACTTCACCGGCGACGGCTGCCGCCGCGACGCGGACGGCTACTATTGGATCACGGGCCGCGTCGATGACGTTATCAACGTCTCGGGCCACCGCATGGGCACCGCAGAAGTTGAAAGTGCGCTTGTCTCTCATGCCAAAGTCGCCGAAGCTGCCGTTGTCGGATATCCCCACGACGTCAAGGGGCAGGGCATCTACTGCTACGTGACCTTGAACGCGGGCGAAAAGGGCGACGACGCCTTGCGCAAGGAATTGGTGGCTCATGTGCGCAAGGAAATCGGACCCATCGCCTCGCCGGATCTCATTCAGTTCTCTCCCGGTCTGCCAAAAACGCGTTCGGGAAAAATCATGCGGCGGATTCTACGCAAGATCGCGGAGGATGATTTTGGCAGCCTTGGCGATACCTCAACGCTCGCCGATCCGGCGGTCGTCGACGATCTGATCGGCAACCGGCAAAATCGGAAGTCTTGATAGCCACGCGGGAGCAGATTGAAATAGCAATGGCATGGCTTTGCGGCCATGCCATTTTTAATTTTGAACGTTGCTAAAAATCGATCAGCCGCTGACGCGCAGCGCGGTCAGAGAATCGGCGATTTCCTTGAAAACATTTTTAAGATTTCCAGCGGCAGCGGCATAAAAATCGCCTGTCGTCGCACATGTTTCCAGTTCGGTCATTGGCCGTGAGCCTGCCGGCAAGTCGTAACCCACAGTGAAGACGCGAATGCCTTGATCCTTCATCCCAGTGCAAACGGACTGAAACTGGGCGTAAGCGACATCAGACTGACCCGGAACGGTGGACGAATCGCTGTTGCCGTTCAAGCCACCGGCATAGGCTGTATTGTAGTCGCCGTCCGTCATGATAACTACGGCTTTAACGACCTTTGTGGAATCGTAGTCCGCGGGCTTGCTTGAGCCCGTAAAGATATCGTTCCATTCCGGCGACAAAAGATACCAGCCCCAGGCGGTGCCGATGTGACCTGCTGTGGCACCATCGGCCGCGTAACTGTTGATCATATTTTTTAGATAGTCGCTCTGGCTCTTGCCCTTCAGCGGTACGATTGGAGCATCGGCACATTTATAGCGTCCATAGTCATCCGGATTGGCATGCGGACCGACGGGCACGGTCTTGAGGCGCGCGGCACCTGATGGCGCCGCGTCCGTCGTATCGGCCCGTTCGATAACGCAATCGTCCGCAACGGCATTGGTCGTGTCGGCCACCGATGCGCGATAGGAGCCGGCGTTCACAGACGACGCAAAAGGCGCTACGGCGATACGAGTATGTGACTCGCTCAGGCTCTTGTCGAACAGCGCGTCGATGATGTCCTCCGAAGCGGCTTTCATATCGCCAAGTTTGTTGCTGCTGTTCATCGATCCCGTGACGTCGAGTACGAGTGCGAGTTCGATTTTCTGCATGTCATAGACAACTTTTGACGCACGGTTGATGGTCGTCAAGCGATCAAGACCCATGATCGTCCCAAAGAAGTTCGGAACCTTGATCTGTACGCTCGATTCGACCGCGCCTGCTGCGCGATCCACGGCGACCTGTAAGGGGGAGATGGATGCGGTATCCACCCCAAACGTTGCGATAACCGCGTCGAAGTATTGCTTGGCGCGGTCTTGTATGTCGCTGGTGGAGACATCGTCGTCTGCAAGAAGTTTTGCGCCTGCGATAGCGGCGCCATCTAGACCGGCCTGGGCCCGGCTTGCAATGTCCTGATAACGCGCAGATTCGATTGCAATACCCATGACGCCGAAGAGCACGATACAACTCAATCCGAAGAGGATCGACACGCTGCCGCGTTCGTCACGGGTAATTGCCTGTGAAGTCTTCCAGATATTGTGCATGATGGGGAGCTCTCACGTTGTGCTCCGGCCATTACTGAAGGAACTTGTATAAAAATTTCTCTATATCGAAAGCAGGCGTTGAGCTTTGCAGCGCTGAAAGCGAGCTTGGTTTATGAAGTGTTAATTGCGGATATCTGTAAACAAGGAATTGCCGGGTTAGCGGCAACTCTTCAAAGCGCCGCGATCAAAATGAAAATGGTTGGCGTGGGCCGCATTGAAGTCAGGCCCGATGGCGACGCGGAAGTAGCGGCAGGCGCGATTGTGAATGTCGTGTAAGAAACGCGCTTCGGGCGAGTCGCCTTTCCAATTCCTTAAAATAGAGATCGAGCGGCCATCGGAAAGCGTAAAGGATTCAATATCGATCGCGCTGGCGGTCGCGTGCTGGCTGCGAAAATCTTTCCAAAATTTGCTGCCGGCGATATTGCGGCACGCGTAGGTGCCCATGTGTTTGACGTTGGTCACCCGCATTGAAAAATGTTGTTCTGCTGCGGGTTGTACTTCGTGCTCAAGCCACATGGTCAGCGCTGCCGCCATTTCGCAGGTGACCTTGTCGGCTGAAAGTCTTGTGCCTGCGGCATGAGACATCCGCACCGCATTTTTCCACCCGCATCCGTTCTTAATGGGCTCGTCTTCGATGGCATGGGCCTCGACGAGAGGTGTTTTCAATACGGAATGACAAAGGTTGGCGTCACCCTTTAGGGCCGCGAGCCGCATATTCAGAAAGTAGGAATGCGGTTCGCTGAGGTTGAGGGGCGCAAAGGGGCTATAGCGTTGCGGCACGAGGCCAAGCCAGAAAGCCGCAAATATTGCAGCCGGAACCAAAACGAGGAGAAGCAGGCGTGAGAGCAGATGCCGGGGCTTGCGCATGCAGAGGATGATACTCGTTATGGGGAATCGTAATCAGAGTGCGGCCCGGTGATGCGGTGCAGTTATGGGTTTTTTGCGGCGCCACGCCAGCACAGATTAGCCAGCACAAAAGCAAAAGGGCGCAAGCCCCGAGAGGCCGCGCCCAAGTTTGGCAAGTGTGGGGCTTGCCGCAGTGATCGTGAGACTTATTACTTCGAGAGACGGAGTTCGGTCAGCTTGCTTGCGAAGTTTTCGAAGGCCTTTTCGAGTTCTTCGGCGTTCGAGGCGTCGGCAAAATAGCCGTTGCCAGGCGTTGCGCAACTTCGCAGCGTGTTGAGAGCCGTCGCATTGCCACCAAGGCCAAAGCCGACGGTGAAAACCGTAACGCCCTTTGCCTTCATCGCCGAGCACAGAGCTACCGCTTGATCCGACGACTTACCGCCATGATAGGCCGTATTGAAGATGCCGTCCGTCATGAGAATGACCGCCTTGATGACTTTGCCGTCAGCGACGTCACTGTAGCTGGCGGGCGCTGTACCGCCGAGAGCGGCACCCCATTTGTCTGAGACGAGGTTCCAAGCCCACTGCGTGCCCAAGTGGCCCGCAGTTCCGCCCCGTGCTTCGAGCGCGCGCACGGCACTGACGAGCGCAGCCTTGTCGTCCGACAATGGAATGATCGCTGATCGAGGGCGGCTGGCCGTGTTGAAATCCGCCCGGCCTTCGGTTGAGTCGACATCGCGGTCGCCATTTCTACCGAAGTAAAACGTACCGATTTCGTCACTGTATCCGCCCCCATTGCGCTCGGTCGCCCAGGTATTGCCGGCGGTATAACCGCCGACGTTGCTGGCATAGCTGCCGAGATTGACGGATTGCGAATACGGCGCAACAGCGATGCGAACCTTCTGAACCGAATCGGAGCTGTCGGGCATAAGCCGGTTCGCAAATGTCTCGAACGCATTCTTCAAACCGGAGATCTTGACGCCTGTGGTGCAGGGTGCACGGTTGCCATCGCACATAGAACCCGTGATATCGAGCGCCATACCGATTTCGATGTCTCGCGTGGAAAACACGGCTTGGCTCTCAATGGCAACGTCCTGGGTCTGGAAGCCGCCGATGCCTGTGAGAGTCATATCAACCGTCGCTTTGACGTCGAGGTTGACCGCACCAGTCGTGGCATCGATGCTGATCGTTGGCTCGCCAATATCGGCGGACTCTGAAATATTTTTGACGTTCTCTTGGAAGTAGGTCAGCGCCAGCGTCTGAATGGCGCTTTCCGATTGCCCTGCGAGCAGGGCCTTACCAGCCGCAAGAACGGCTGAGTCTGCCGCTTCGACAAGGCGCCCGCGCACGTTCATGACGCGGGAGTAATCGACGGCGACGCCTGCCATGAAGAACAAGGCCATGGCCATCACGCCAAAGGTAATCGCAACCGCGCCCCGGTCGTCAGAACCAAATTTCTTAATGCCAACTGGCTGGTACGTGTACATCTGTCTCTCCGCGACACAAGAGTTTGTCGATGCGGGGAGTGATGCAACGTCGGTGCCGGAGGCAGTTGACGGGACTTCAAAGGGCGTTTTCACCGCTCAAAGTGGTGATTTTTGTATGAAGAGGTGTGCAAAGGTTGGAAAAGACCATCATTTCGCGTTCATTAACGCAAGCGTTCCAAATTGCCATAAAGCTTGTCACGATTTGTAAATACTTGCGTGTACACTTCTGAAACAAAATCAGAAGTCGCTGGCAATGCCGCCCACCTCCCAGTCCCCAAATCGGACAGGGTCGGGCCCCTTGCGGCCGCCAATCTCTTCCGTGCCAGCCTTTCCTTCAGCCGTTTGTGCCGCGCGCCGGGCTTCGGCCTCGGCAAGCGCACGCTGCGCCTCAGGCGTTAGCGCCTTTTGGGCGGCGGGCATTTCAGGCGGGACGTTAGGGCCGGTCGCGTCTGGGTCCGTCATGGCATATTCTCATCGTTTGCGGGACTGCACCGGGCCCGTAGCCTGGGTACTTAACCTTGCCCCCCATACACCATATATACGTCGAGCTGGCGCCTGTGGAATGATGGGGTGCCGCGCAGTTGTGCTGTGGAGGACCGACATGCTGATGAATTACGCCAAGACGGGTCTGTTGCTGGCCACACTGACCGCGATCTTTGCGGTCATGGGTGCGGCTGTTGGCGGCCAGTCCGGCCTCATCCTGGCGTTCATTGTTGCCCTCGTTATGAACGTGGTCAGCCTATGGAAGTCCGACACAATGGTTTTGAAGATGTTCAAGGCCCAGGAAGTGGACGACCAATCGTCCCCCGAGTTTGTCGGCCTTGTGCGTGAACTCGCTCAACGCGCCGAATTGCCGATGCCGCGCGTCTACATCATGAACACGCCGCAACCGAACGCCTTTGCAACAGGTCGCAGCCCGTCACGCGCAGCGGTCTGTGCTTCGACTGGTTTGCTCGAAGCGTTAACGCGTGAGGAACTCGCGGGCGTCATGGCGCATGAGCTCGCGCATATTAAGAATCGCGACACCTTAACGATGGCCGTTGCCGCCACCATCGGCGGCGCCGTATCGATGTTCGCGCAATATCTGCAACTCGGCATGCTATTTGGCGGCGCGCGTAACGACGATCGCGGCATGGGTATCATCGGCACGCTGTTCGCTGTTATTGTTGCGCCCTTGGCGGCGATGATGGTGCAAATGGCCATCAGCCGCTCGCGCGAATATCAGGCGGACCGCATGGGCGCACAAATCGCTGGCAATCCTTTATGGCTTGCATCCGCGTTGAAGAAAATCAGCGTTCTGGCCAAGAAGTTTCAAAACCCGCGCGCCGAGCAATTTCCGGCCGCTGCCCATGTCTTTATCGTCAACCCGCTGAACGGACGTGGTCTCGACAGCCTTTTCTCAACGCACCCCAACCCCGATAACCGTATTGCGGAACTTGAGGCGCTCGCTCGTGAGATGGGCGTGACAGATGGTGGACTTGCCTTCGAACCCAACGCTGTCGGAGAAGCTGCTGGCGGCCAAGACGGCGGCGTGTGGGTCGCAGGCCGGAAGCACGGCGCTCAATCGCGGGGACCGTGGACGTCATGACGACGAAGGCCAAAACCATTTGAACAACCAAACGCCTCCGGTGCGGCCGAGAAAGTCAATCAATGAGGCGGAGGCGCGCACGCGCCAGCCCGCCGTTCCAGCGGATGGACTGGCGGCTCGCCATCTGGCGGCAACCGCGCTCTTTGCTGTGCTAGATCAGCGCCGTTCCTTTGACGACGCCTTTCAGCGCGCTGCAGATACTGCAAAACTAGCGCCCCGCGACCGTGCGTTTGCGCGGGCCATTGCAACAACGGTTCTGCGCCGCCGCGGCGAAATAAAAGCGGTACTTAGCAAGTTCCTGGAAAAGCCGCTTCCGGCGAAAGAGGGTTTACTGGAAGCGATTCTACTCAGTGCTGGAGCGCAGCTTCTATTCCTGAAGACGCCGCCGCATGCCGCTATTTCGCTCGCGGTCGAACAATGCCGCGCCAGCTATAGCACTAGGCGCTTCGATAAATTGGCCAACGCCGTTCTGCGCCGCGTTTCAGAGCGAGGCGAGGAAATTTTGGCGGGCCTCGACGGGTCTGAACTCAATATCCCTGCGTGGCTGTTGGCGCGCTGGCGCACCGCCTATGGCGATGACGCGGCACGCGCCATTGCAGAGGCCTCACTTCAAGAGCCGCCGCTGGATCTGTCAGTCAAAACCGATCCTGCGCTGTGGGCCGAAAAACTGGGCGGCATCGTTCTGCCAACGGGATCTGTGCGCCTCACGGAAGCTGGCCGCATCGAAGACATCGCCGGTTATGATGAGGGCGAGTGGTGGGTACAGGATGCTGCCGCTTCACTTCCCGCCAAGGTTCTCGGTGACGTGAAGGGGCTCGACATCGCCGATCTGTGTGCGGCACCCGGCGGAAAGACGGCGCAGCTTGCAAGTGCGGGCGCGAACGTGGTCGCGGTTGAATTGTCGCCCGCGCGCTCGGCGCGACTCAATGCAAATCTTGCGCGACTGAAGCTGCCGGTTGAAACGGTGATCAGCAATGTCATGAGTTGGGCGCCAGGACGGCTGTTTGACGCCGTCTTGTTAGACGCGCCCTGCACGGCAACGGGTACCATCCGCCGCCACCCGGATATTCTGCATCTTAAGCGCGCCGAAGATGTTGCCTCGTTGGCGCAATCCCAGGCGAAGATGCTGGACGCAGCCGCGAAGCTGGTGAAGCCAGGTGGCAGGCTTGTCTATTGTACTTGCTCCTTGGAAGATGACGAAGGCTCCGGCCAAATCGCCCGCTTTCTCGCCAGCCGCAGCGATTTCAAGCGAATGCCCATAGATATCGTCTCCGCTGGCGGTGAAAGGGGCTGGCTCACGGCCGCGGGGGATCTAAGGACGCTGCCGTCTTATTTGGGCGCCTTGAGGCCCGGCCAGCAAGGCATGGACGGCTTTTTCGTGTCTCTCCTCGCGCGGCTACCTTAAGTTTTGCTCCGGCAAATCGCGCTGGCCGGCTCCAGCGCCTTGTTTTGGCTGGACGGAGCGGATAGTCGGGACAGGGGAAACACGCGGCGATTCCTCAATTTGGCGCCGCTTCACGGGAAGAGTCCAACGGCAGGCCAATGGCAGGGTTGAGCCTCAGCGAACGTCTGAAGATCAGGGCGCTGTCAGCGAAGCAGACGCGCCGCCGCGCCGTCACGCGCACGCTGTCGTCGCCGTTCTTGCGCTGGCGCTATGGCGGAGCGGCCGCCGATCAGATCCTAATTGTGCCGCAAGAGCTGCGCTCCGCCGATCCGAGTTTCTGGAACGAAATTCAGGAAAGCCATTTCGGGCTGGCGTGCCAGGTCGCTGACCTTAAAGGCGCGTCTCCGTTTCGCATCAAACCGCCAAGTCAAGCCTGGGAGCGCGAACTGCACGGTTTCGGATGGCTTCGCCACCTTGCCGCGACCGAAGAAGAGGCTGCCTACGACGCTGCCCGCGAACTTGTTGTTGATTGGATTGCGACGCAACGAACCCCGAAGGGTATCGCCTACGAACCGGCCGTGATCGGACGGCGCATCATTTCGTGGATCGCCCAAGCTAACATGTTGCTCGAAGGCACGGACGCTAAGACCTACTCGCAGATCATGGCGAGCCTTACTGAGCAGGTTGCGGCGCTGAATACGACCTGGCGCAATGCGCCCGACGGTGTTCCCCGGCTCGTCAGTCTTATCGCCCTGGTGCTCAGCGATCTCGCGGTTTCAGGCCATGACCGGCAATTAAAGGAAGCTCAGGTCCAGCTGATTGCCGAGTTGAGGCGGCAAATTCTAAACGATGGCGGTCACGCAAGCCGCAATGCAAGCGTTCTGGCCGATCTTGTGTTGGACCTCTTGCCGCTCGGGCAGTGCTTTCAAGCGCGCGGCTACACGGCACCCGAAGAATACGCATCGACAGTAAAAAAGGCCTTGGCGTTTTTGCGATTTATGCGCATGGGCGATGGCGTTCTGGCGCGTTTCAATGGTGTCGGCGCTGGGGCACCGGCCGCGCTTGCCACGGTTCTCGGCTACTCGGACGGTGCGCTCGAAGCCGTCTCGCAAGCAGTTGATTCAGGGTACGCCCGGCTTGAGCGGGGTTCGACGCTGATCGTCGCCGATGTCGGCTCGCCGCCGCCCGTCGAGATGGCAGCGGAAGCGCAATCGGGATGCCTGTCGTTTGAAATGTCCGATGGCAGCCGCATGCTGTTCGTCAATGGCGGTTTTCCGGGCCCTGCAGATGATGACTGGAATGCCGTCGCCCGGGCAACCGCAAGCCACAATACGCTTTGCCTTGCAGAGAGTTCATCCTCTCGCCTTGTGCGCCATGAAGCGCTCGAAAGTCTTGCCGGTGGATTGCCCATTCGCGGACCTGATCTGGCGCTCGCACGGCTGAGCGACGAAGGCGGCGCTGCCGTGTTAGCTGCCAGCCATGACGGATACGTGAAACGCTACGGCTTGATGCACAACCGGCGGATCTCGGTCTCTCACGACGGCCGGTTGGTTGAGGGGCTGGATCGTCTTGAGCCGCCGCAAGGCAAATTGCGGCTGAAGGCGGATCTGCCGTTCACCGTTCATTTTCACGTTCATCCTGATTGCAAAGTTTCGAACGGCAAGGATCGTGGTGCCTGCGTCATCACCATGCGCAATGGAGGCACGTGGAACTTTGAAGCTGAGGGTGCCGAGCTAACAATCGAGGAAAGCCTGTTGTTTGCCGAAAGCACGGGGCCACGGCCCGGCATGCAGATCGTGCTACGCGGGGCAACATTTGGCGAAACCGAAGTGCGCTGGCGCGTTTTCAAGACGAGCCCACAATAAAGCGCGACATGACGGCGCTCTGGGCTTTCAGGTGTATGTTCTCGAAGCCTGAGGCGTGATAACCGGCTTTGGTCGGCTTTACGGGTGCAGGACGTCTCATGAAAAATCAAAAAATCCGCCGCGCACTTCTCTCGGTCTCGGATAAGACCGGGCTCATTGACCTCGCTAAGGCGCTCGTCAGCCATGGCGTCGTACTGGTTTCAACGGGCGGCACTTCGTCGGCGATCAAAGCTGCCGGGCTCGCCGTCAAAGACGTGTCTGAGTTAACCGGCTTCCCCGAAATGATGGACGGTCGCGTCAAGACCCTGCACCCCAAAGTACACGGCGGCCTCCTTGCCATTCGCGGCAACGCTGAGCACGACAAGTCCGCCGCCGATCACGGCATCGCGCCCATCGATCTCCTTATCGTCAATCTCTATCCATTTGAAGCGACGGTCGCGAAGAACGCGGGCTACGACGAGTGCGTTGAGAACATTGATATCGGCGGGCCCGCCATGATCCGAGCGGCGTCCAAAAACCACGACGGTGTGACGGTCATCGTCGAAGCCGAAGACTACGCGCGCCTTCTCGATGAGTTGACCGCCAACAAGGGCGCGACCACGCTGCGCTTCCGCCAGGAGATGGCGGCCAAGGCGTTTGCGCGCACGGCAGCTTACGATGCGGCAATCAGCAACTGGTTCGCAGATCACTTGAAGACCCCGGCGCCCACGTGGCGCGCCTTCGGCGGCAGGCTTGGTCAAGCATTGCGCTATGGCGAAAATCCCCATCAAGCGGCCGCGATCTACGTCTCGGACTGTACGCGCTTCGGCGTCGCGACGGCGCGGCAGCTGCAGGGTAAAGAACTCTCGTACAACAATCTCAACGACACCGACGCCGCATTCGAGTTGGTGTCAGAATTTGCGCCAGACGTGGCCGCCGTTGCCATCATAAAGCACGCAAACCCGTGCGGCGTTGCGATGGGCGCGTCATTGCGTGATGCCTATCGCAAGGCCTTGCAGTGCGATTCCGTCAGCGCGTTTGGCGGCATCATCGCTGTCAACCAGACGATGGACGCGGCGTCGGCCGAGGAAATCTGCAAGATCTTCACCGAAGTCGTGATTGCGCCCGATGCAACGGACGAGGCGAAAGCGATTTTTGCGGCGAAGAAAAATCTGCGCCTGCTGGTGACCGGCGGCTTGTCAAACCCGCGCGCGGGCGGATTAAATGTGCGCTCCATCGCGGGCGGACTGCTCGTGCAATCGCGCGATAACGGCGTCGTTGATGATCTCGAATTGAAGGTCGTGACCAAGCGCGCGCCGACGGCGGCGGAACTCGCAGATCTCAAATTCGCGTTTCGCGTCGCCAAGCACGTCAAATCGAACGCAATAGTCTATGCCAAGGATGGCGCCACCGTCGGCATCGGTGCGGGGCAGATGAGTCGCATCGATTCCGCGCGCATCGCTGTGATCAAGGCAACGGACGCGGCCAAGGCGGCAGGATTGAGCGAACCTTTGACGCGCGGCTCGGTTGTTGCGTCTGACGCATTCTTCCCATTCGCGGATGGTTTGTTGACTGCAGCAGACGCCGGTGTTACGGCCGTCATTCAGCCGGGCGGCTCCATGCGCGACGATGAGGTCATCAAGGCGGCGGACGAAAAAGGTCTCGCCATGGTCATGACCGGCATGCGTCATTTTCGGCATTGAAAATGTGCGAATGGTGTCTGACCCTCCGGGTCTGACACCATTTGTTTGGCGCGTATTTCGTTCACGGGTGTCAGACCCGTAACGCCGAAGGTGTGCCTCCGGCACGACGGGTCAGACACCCTCGTTCTTCGTCTTCACAAACAACATCATCGCCGCCCCGATCACGAGGAACGCCAGCACGGCCGACATGCCGATGCGCTGACTGCCGGAAATTTGTGTGACCAGCGCCACGAGAAATGGCGCCAGAAATGCCGTCACTTTTCCCG
>JAYSVT010000228.1:0-1557 GCA_043718455.1 Hyphomicrobium sp. | reverse complement strand
AATCCTCGTCTTGTGATTTTCTGGGTCGCGTTTCAAGCTTCGTTACAGTAGAGCCGGTGCAAAGTTGCCATTAGCTTCTCGATGCGCGGGTCGGAGATGCGGTACCAAAGCGTCTGACTCTCGCGCCGGAAATCCACTATTCCTTCTTCGCGCATCCTTGCGAGGTGCTGCGAGAGAGCCGATTGCGATAACGCCACTCCGTCAGCGAGCATGCCGGGGGTACACTCGCCGCGCCCGGCCAGTTTGCACAGGATCATTAAGCGGCGCTCATTTCCGAGTGCGCGCAAGATTTGGGCAACCTCTGTGGCATTTTTTTCGAATGCCGATAGATCCGGGGTGCGAAGCGACATGCTGTCCTCTTTATGATTTAGTATTTGCTAAATTAGTGAAGACTAATATATATGTCAAGTATGAACGTTGAGTTTTTCCGCAAGGAGAGTTGTCATGACGCAAGAGCCTATGATCCGGGCCTTTTTCGACGAGCCGACAAATACGGTCAGCTATCTGGTTTGGGATGCCGGCACAAAACGCGCGGCCGTTATCGATCCGGTCCTCGATTACGATCATAAGAGCGGTACGGCCACGGTGAAATCCTCCGATGCCATACTTGCCGCAGCTGACGCCGCCGGTCTCACGATCGACTGGGTGCTTGAGTCGCATGCGCATGCCGATCACCTATCCGGCGCGCCGTACATTAAACTGAAGACCGGCGCCAAGGTCGGGATCGGCGAACATATCCGCGATGTGCAGAAAATTTTCCGTCCCGTTTTCGATGCGCGCGACATCAAAGGTGACGGCAGCGAATTCGACCGGCTGTTCCGCGACGGCGAATATTTCAACATCGGCGGTCTCGATGTCGAAGTCTTGCACGTGCCAGGACATACCCCGGCCGACGTCGCCTACAAAATCGGAAATAACGTGTTCACCGGCGACACGCTGTTCATGCCGGACTATGGAACGGCGCGTGCCGACTTTCCGGGCGGTGACGCGCGCATGCTGTATCGTTCAATTCACAAGCTCTTGGCGCTGCCGCCCGAGACACGCCTTTTCATGTGTCACGACTACAAGGCGCCGGGACGCGATCAGTACGCCTGGGAAACAACGGTTGGCGAGCAGCGCGCCAACAACAAGCATGTGCATGAAGGCGTGGACGAAGACAGCTTTGTGAAAATGCGCGAGGCGCGTGACGCAACGCTTTCGGCGCCAACGCTGCTTCTGCCGTCGATCCAGGTCAACATCCGTGCGGGAAAATTGCCGCCAGCCGATGTCAACGGCGTGCATTATCTGCGCATCCCCGTGCGGCTGTCGGCGTGAGGTCTTTGGGCTCAGTGTTCGCCTTTCAAGCGGGCGAGGTCGGCTTGGGTGTCTATGTCGAGAAAGGCATCGGCACCTGAAACTGGAACGGGGCGAGAGATTGCTTTGTGCGTTTGAAGCAGGCTCTTGCCCCCAGTGTCGCCTTTGAGCGCCAAGAGTTCGGGAAAGAGATACCGTGGCCAAAGCACGGGATGGCCTTGGCGGGCCGCGTCGTCGGCTGGATAGGCGATCACGCCACCGGCT
>JAYSVT010000227.1:0-14527 GCA_043718455.1 Hyphomicrobium sp. | reverse complement strand
TCATAACACGCGCCGACTTCACGACTTGCGGCAAGAACATTTTGCCCGCGCCAAAGAGATCGCCGACGACGTTCATACCGGCCATCAGCGGGCCTTCGATGACGTGCAAGGGCTTGGGCAATTTTTGGCGCGCTTCTTCCGTGTCGGCTTCGATGAATTCCGTGATGCCGTGCACGAGCGCGTGGCTGAGACGATCTTCGACGCTTGTCTCCCGCCATGTCATATCTTTTTCTTTGGCCTTCATCGCGCCGTCACCTTTGTATTTGGCGGCAACTTCGAGCAGGCGGTCGGTGGCGTCGTCGCGGCGATTAAGGACGACGTCCTCGCACAGTTCGCGCAGTTCAGCCGGGATGTCGTCGTAGAGCGCCAGCTGACCGGCGTTGACGATGCCCATATTCATGCCGGCTTGTATGGCGTGGTAGAGGAAAACCGAATGCATGGCTTCGCGTACCGGCTCGTTGCCGCGGAATGCGAAGGACAAGTTAGAGACGCCGCCCGAAATATGTACCAGCGGCATTTTTTCTTTGATTTGACGTGTCGCCTCGATGAAGGCGATGCCGTAACCGTTGTGTTCCTCGATGCCGGTCGCAACCGCGAAGATGTTGGGATCGAAAATAATGTCTTCCGGCGGGAAACCGACCTTTTCGGTGAGCAATTTGTAAGCACGCTCGCAGATCGAGACCTTGCGCTCGATGGTATCGGCTTGCCCCTTCTCGTCGAAGGCCATGACGACGACGGCGGCGCCGTATCTGAGCACCTTCTTGGCTTGCTCTAAAAACTGCTCCTCGCCCTCTTTCATCGAGATCGAATTGACGATGGCTTTGCCCTGCACGCACTTGAGGCCGGCTTCGATGACGGTCCATTTGGATGAATCGATCATCACCGGCACGCGGGAAATGTCGGGCTCCGAGGCGATGAGATTGAGAAACGTCGTCATGGCCTTTTCAGAATCGAGCAACCCTTCGTCCATGTTGACGTCGATGATCTGCGCGCCCGCTTCCACCTGCTGGCGGGCAACGACGAGGGCGCCCGAATAATCGTTCTGCTCGATGAGTTTGCGGAACTTCGCGGACCCCGTGACGTTGGTACGCTCGCCCACGTTGATAAACGTGGTCGCGGCGGAGGTACGCGAGGTGGCGTCGGCCGAGGTGCTGGTCGAGTTGTCTGCTGCGTTGGTGGTGGTCATCGTTTTTCTCTGTTGATCAGTCTCTCTCTACCCGCGTTCCCGGGCGAGAAAAGTGGCGTAGCCATTTTTCGCAGACCCGGGATCTTTACCAGGCGCAGCAAAGTTCCCGGCTCTATCCTGAGCAGGTAAAGGTCCCGGATAACCGCGGGCGTGCTTCGCACGCTGTCGCGGTTTCCGGGAATGCGGGTGGACAGAGTGCGCGCGACGGCTGCCGTCATACACGCACGAGCGGACCAGGTGTCCCCGGACCGCGAGGCCAGTGCACCAAGCCCACTGTTCTGTGCACCACCCCCACCCCGGCCCTCCCCCGTTAAGGGGGAGGGAGAAGTGGTGGTGACCTCACCGGCGGTAATGAAGACCGTCACTGCGTTGGTGGTGGTCATTGTTCTTTGCTTTCGTAGGTCATCGTCCATTTCTTGTTTTTTGCCGCCGTCACAAGATCTGCGATGGTCACAGGTATTCTCTGCCTTTTCCAATGCCCACCAGGAAACCAATATCGAGCTTCACTCGTGAAGTGTCGGCCGAAATGCAAGCCCGAAAAATCGATCTCCAGTCGCTTGTTAAGTTGCTCAAACAAAACGTCTGCATCGTCACCGGTTATTCCTAGATCCTTGTAGAGGTCGGATTGAAAGTTGACTGTTGAGGGCTCGACACCGCGGTTATGCGCAACAATAGCAATGACCCTTTTTGTGATTTGATCATCATCCTCAACCATCACTCAACTACCCCGCCACAAACGGCTCTAAGCCCGGCAACCGCATTTGCTTTAGTGGCCGGATCGTCGGGATCGTTTCAAAGTCCCTGTCATTATGAACGAGCGTCAAGTCATGTTCCAATGCGCACTGCGCGATGCAGCAATCAAGTACGCTGGTGATCGTCATCACCTTGCGCCGGAGTTCAAATCTTATGGGCGCAGCTTCTCGCCATACTGCGTTCGAAAGTTCGATAGACTCCTGTGCCGCGAGAAATGTCTGCAAACGCGACCATTCGATCTCGTCTCTTGCGCCTTGCAGAAGTTCCATCTCGGTAACCCTGGACAAAGTGAAGTCTTCACCTTGCAAAGCATCCAATAGTTTTTGGAGAGCGCTGGCGCCTTCGCGCCGGACTGCGGGAATAACGACCGACGTATCAAGGAGCATCATAACGTGACGTCCTCAATGCCTTGTAGTCGTACCCGTCATGAAATTGAATCGTGCC
Organism: Hyphomicrobium sp.; assembly: GCA_043718455.1. GTDB lineage: Bacteria > Pseudomonadota > Alphaproteobacteria > Rhizobiales > Hyphomicrobiaceae > Hyphomicrobium_B. Next base: position 12,144 of record JAYSVT010000227.1, on the reverse strand, counting down.
CGCGATGTCCATCAATGCCCGCATCTTGCCGTGACGCCGGATCAATTCCTGTAGTGCCTGCTCCTCGACCCGCTCGCGGTCTTGTTCGCCGGTTGCCTTCAGGGCCTTGGCAAGTAGCTCTTCATCAACTTTGACTTGTTCGCCCATTTTCAGCTCCTCGCTGGCCACATTGCGTGACCGGATATGCTTACAAATATAGCATGTTCCCCTAACCCGCCACAAAGGGCTCTAGGCCCGACAACCGCATCTTGGGTTCGATCTTGGGCGGCACGCGCGGTTTGTATTTCTTGGCGTGCTCCGCGATGTGGGCGATGTGATCGGGTGTCGAACCACAGCAACCGCCGATGACGTTGATCAGGCCGTCAGCAAACCAAGGCTCGACCTTGCACGCCATTTCGGGACCCGTCTCGTCGTATTCGCCCATGGCGTTCGGCAATCCGGCATTGGGATAGGCCGAGATACGCACGTCGGCGATGTGAGCCAAGTCCGCGATGTAGGGACGCATGAGTTCCGCACCCAGCGCGCAGTTGAGGCCGATGGAGAAGGGCCTCAAGTGGCGCATTGAATACCAGAAGGCTTCCCCAGTTTGGCCAGAAAGCGTGCGGCCTGAGCGGTCTGTAATCGTGCCCGAAATCATGATGGGCAATTCTAGCCCGACTTCTTCGAAGGCTTCGAGAGTGGCGAAGCCAGCTGCCTTGGCATTCAACGTATCGAAAATGGTTTCAATGATGATGATATCGCAGCCGCCTTCGATCAGGCCTTTGACCTGTTCTTTGTAGGCGGCACGCAGCTCGTCAAAGTTGACGTTGCGGTAGCCCGGATCGTTGACTTGGGGTGAGATCGACGCCGTGCGGTTGGTCGGCCCAACGGCGCCAGCCACGAAACGCGGCCGGTCCGGAGTCAGCGCATTGTATTTGTCTGCCGCTTCGCGTGCGAGCTTGGCGCTTTGGACGTTCATTTCATAACTGAGTGACTGCATGCCGTAATCGGCCTGCGAGATAACTTGCGCGCCAAACGTGTTCGTTTCGGCGATGTCGGCGCCGGCCGCAAAATACTGATCGTGAATGTCGCGGATGATGTCCGGCTGCGTCAGCGACAACAGTTCGTTGTTACCTTTGACATCCTGCTTCCAATCGGCAAAGCGCGCGCCCCGATAGGTTTCTTCCGTCGGCTTATGGCGCTGGATCATGGTGCCCATGGCGCCGTCGATGATGAGGATGCGTTCGGCGGCTGCATTTTCGAGTGCGGCCCAGCTTGGTTTTCTTTTCATGTCCGACTCACTTGCAGGTTGGATCGAGCGTGAATGCTCGACCTAACATTTTTCGTTTTCATCGTTCCCAGCGGAACAGCCTCTCGCAGCCCTTGCCGCTATCGTTGATCGTGCGTGGCCGTTGCTCGCCACGATTTTCAATCTACGAATTTTGATCAAGGAGTTTTCATGGGCCCATTTGCAAAAACCACGCTTAGACTCATGGCATCGACGCTCGAAGCGCTTGGCTCGGCCGGCGCCAACTTGACGAGACCCCGCGACCGCGGCGCCAATGTTGACACGCAGAATGGTTCCCGGTCCGCGACTGACGACGCCTGCTGCGAGCGGGACAATGTCTCTCGCACGAGAGCTGGCAGAAGGGATTTCAGAGACATGAAGCATTAGTTTCTTTTCACTTGTAGATTGGGTTAGCGCGGCCAAAGTGATCGCGATTTCGTGGTTTTCTCCGGTCCGCGCTTAACCCAGTCTACGTTTCCCGTCTTTGCTACATTGCCATTTTCTTTTCCAGAGGCGCCACCTTCAACGGGCGCAACCCGAGCAAATGACAAATCGCATACACAAGGTCGGCGCGATTGAGCGTGTAGAAGTGGAAGTGGCGCACGCCTTCGTCGACGAGATCAAGCGCCTGCTCGGTCGCGACGGAGGCCGCAACCAGATGCGTGGTTTGCACATCGTCCTCTAATCCCTCGAAGCGGCGCGCGAGCCAAGCGGGAACTGTTGCACCGGCGCGCACGGCAAAGCCCGCCACTTGGCGAAAATTGTGGATCGGCACAAGACCCGGAACAATCGGTATCCAAATTCCAGCCGCCCGGGCGCGTTCGAGAAAGCGCAAGTACTGCGCGTTGTCGAAACCAAATTGCGTGATGACGCGATCGGCGCCGGCATCGACCTTGGATTTGAGGTGTTCGATATCGGCCGCGAGCGTCAAACTCTCGGGGTGCTTTTCGGGATACCCGCCGACGGAGACTTCAAAGCGGGCGATTTTCTTCAAACCGGCAACGAGATCGGACGTCGATTGATAGCCGCCGGGATGGGGTTGATACTTCGTGCCAGCGCCTTCCGCGGGATCGCCGCGCAGTGCTACGATATGGCGGATGCCCGCCGCCCAGTAGGCGCGCGCAACTTCATCGACTTCGTCTTTCGTGGCGTTGACGCAGGTGAGATGAGCGGCCGGACGCAGCGCCGTCTCGTTGACGATGCGGGCAACGGTAGAATGTGTGCGTTCGCGCGTTGAACCGCCAGCCCCATACGTCACCGAGACAAATTCGGGAGCAAGCGGCGCCAGCCGGTTGATCGACGCCCAAAGCTGCTCTTCCATTTTTTCCGTCTTCGGCGGGAAGAATTCAAAACTAACGCCGATTTCGCCGGCACCCAGAAGGCGGCTTTTTTTCTCTTTCACATCGGCCATTATTCGGCGTCCTCCAAAGATGGGGCGGCAGTCTTGGCTGAACCGGGTTTCTTATGTTCAGCGCGTTCGGCAAGCCAAACCGAAACAGTAAGCTTACCTTCCGTATCGCCCGCCAAGGGGCGCAGATCGCGCAACCCCCGCGTCACGAGACCGGCGTCCGCCAGCCACTGCTTCACTTGATGGCTGGGAAATCCGAGCCGCTCATGCGCTTCCGTTTCGCGCAGGAATTCGAGCGCATGGGGGGCGAAATCGACAATCAGCAGCTTACCGCCCGGCTGCAGAACACGCGCCGCCTCGCGGATCGCCAAGGCGGGATCGGATAGGAAATGCAAAACCTGATGCATGACGATGACGTCGGCCGTGCTGTCTGCAATCGAGAGCGCATAGATATCGCCGTGACGGACTTGCGCATTGTTGCGGCCCGTTTTCGCGAGACGCGCGCGCGCGTAGGTCAACATGGCTTGGTTGACGTCGATGCCAAGGCCGCGCGCATAACGATCGGCAAAGAGTTCGAGCATGCGGCCTGTGCCAGTGCCAAGATCGAGCAAGAATTTGAAGGGGCCGGGACCAAGCGCGTCGCGCATGGCCGCTTCGACGTCCGCTTCTGCAACATGCAAAGAGCGAATACGATCCCAATCGGCGGCGTGGGCTTCGAAGAAACTTTGCGCCGCCGTTTCGCGATCGCGCTTCAGGCTTTCGGCCCGCTCCCGGTCGCGCCGTGCCAACTGATCGCTGGCTGGAATATCGGCGACCAGCCGCAGAGCAAGTCGCCCCCCGGCAGAACGATCAGAAATATGGAAATAGACCCAGCTGCCTTCCCGGAAGCGCTCGATCAGACCGGCTTCACTGAGCAGCTTCAAATGCCGGCTGAGGCGCGGCTGGCTCTGACCGAGAATGAGCGTCAAGTCTTTGACGTTGAGTTCGCCAGCTTGCAAAAGGAGCAGGATGCGCAGGCGCGTCGGTTCGGCGGCGGCCTTCAGCGCCGTCACTAGATCGCCCGTCTCCATATGTGCTGTGATGTCTGCCGCGATTGCCATGCTGCATGGATATAAAGATATGTTTATATGTCAAGCGGCATTTGCGCCTATCCACGCTATTTACCTCGAGACGCCCGGCCCGCGCCGAAGACGCGAGGAGGCGCAAAATGCGGCACGGCCGGCAACCCTGTTTTAACCATACGTCGCGTAGGCTGCGCCCGTGTTCACAAGTTTTGCCAGGAATTGCCATGCGTCCCGAAGCGTTCGAAAGTGTTGAGTTGCTGTCTGCGGACGGCGAATTCCCAATCCAATCCTTACAGTCTTCCGAGCGGTGGTCAGAGATCATCCGGCTGATGCTGCTCGCGGGCCTCGCGGGCGTGATTGTGCTGCCGCAGATTGCGCTCGCGGTTTACGCGCTCGCCAACCCTGAGACCCGCGCGATGATCCTTGCCCGGCCCCTCATGACTGCGGAACTCACCGTTGCCATGGCCTTCTGGATCGGCCTTTTTGCCTGGCCGCTGCGCCGCCTGGCGGCTCGCGTCAACGGACGCCGCAGGATCGAGATTTCGCGCTCAATCGTGGCAGTGCGCGACGAAAAACTTCTCGGTACCAAGACGTGGATGGCGCCGCTAATTGCTTATCAGGGTATCACGCATCGCGTACGGGCCTCGCTATCGGGGTCGCGTCATGAACTCATCCTGGTCCACCCCAGTGCGTCGCGGTCCGTACTTTTGATGGTTTCCGAGTATATCACAGAAGCGGAAATTCAGCGCTTTGCGTGCCAAATTGGGCTGCCTCAAATTCCGGCACAGCAGGTCTATGGTGGCCGCCGTCCGGCAAAATTAGACGATCAGCATTGCCCAGCGCCCACCCCTGTGCCCTTTCCCATATCCATCGCGCAGGCGGCTTGAGGTTGGCATTGTTTTGACGAGATTGGGGTGCCTCTTGCGGATGGGTGCCCTAGAGTGCAGAAGGCTTAAAGTTGCAGAGGCTTGTCTTTGCGAAGGACACGCTGGAAAATAGCCGGACGCTAAGGGCCGAGTTTGGAGTTAAACGTGACCATGTTGTTCGGATTAAAAATGACTGAGCCCGCCACGATCCGCTGGATGAGCGGCCTGCCGGCAATCATATTAGCACTCGTGTTATCGACAGCCAACGCGTCCGCCGAAGCTCCGGCAACCTACATGCAGCGCGTCTCGAACGAGCTGATGGCCGCACAGCGAGCTGGCTCGTCGGCTGCATTTCAGAATGTTTTGCGCAAACACATGGATGTGCCGTCGATTGGCCTGACGGCACTCGGCGAACACGCGCGCATTTTACCGAAAACGGAACGTCCGGCCTACTACAACGGCATGATCAAGTTCATCTCGAACTATGCGGCGAAGGAAGCCCCTAAATACCCCGTCGCCAAAGCCCTCGTCACCGGACAGGGCGAGGAAACGGCCGGCGGCGCGAGCGTCGATACTACCATCACCTTGAAGACGGGCGAGACCTACGACATCCGCTGGAAGCTCGTGCGTTCCGGGCAGACATTCAAAGTGCGCGATGCGCAGGTCGTCGGCTTCTGGATGACGTCATTCCTGGACAACCTGTTCCAGAATTACATCACGGAAAATGGCAACAACCCGCGCGCGCTTGTCGTTGCACTCAACAGATAGAGTGCCTTGGAGCTTTGGCGCTTCACTTGACGTCGCGCACCACGCGGAAGCCTACGCCCCAGTCCGGCTGATCGATTGCCATCGGGCGCCGCGCGGAAAATCGCTTGTGCTCATCGCCTTCGCCCGGCCGCGCGCCTTTCAGCACCAGTTCGCGGCAGAGCAGCGCGGTGGCGTTCCAGATGCGGAGTTCGTTTCCGGCTGAAGGGATATAGGGCATCCAGCAGTCTGTCGTGATTTCGGCCAGATCGCGGCCGATGCCATCGAGGGGTGCCGCAATCATTCCTGCACCGGTTTGCGCCAGCACCGTCACTCCGGCTGTGCGGGCGGCATACTCCCACTCAACTGCAGACGGTATGCGAAAGCGCTGGCCGGTGCGCCGCGTGAGCCAGGCGGCATAGCGATCGGCTTCTGTGGGATAAAGGCAGGTTGCGGATTCCGTGACCTGATAACTTGGTGTTCCTGCGGGACCCGCGCACGTTGGCGTGCCCATATTCATTTCAGCGCGAAATGCTGCCAAATCGGCGGCTGAAATCGGGTTACGGCTGATGGCAAATCCAGGCCAATAACGCACTTGCCGTTGCGGACGTTCGGCGGCGGCTGCGGCGGCGTCGGTTTCGCTAGCCCCGATGACTTGCGTGCCGCCCGCGACGATGACCATTTCAGGACATGACGGGCAATCGCGCACGATATCGCCCTCGACGTCGCGTGCCGCAGCATTGCGCGCGCTTCCGCCGGGCATGAGTTGTTCGATGAGCGCATCGGCGCCAGCTTGAATGCCACGATTGGCGTTTGCGATGGCGCCACGCACACCGCCGCCTGCGCCGCTGGGCACGTCGTCTTCTTCCGGTATGGGTTCGCCATCTCCACCGTCACGCGCCGCGGCCGCATTCCGGCGGCCCCCGCCCTGCCCGTTCGCCTCCTGATCGGCACTCTCGCGGGCCGCACGTTTCGCGGCGCGTGGCGCAAATTCCGATTTCGCAAAAACGTAACCTTGCTTGTAGACCGTGTAGCACCAGCTCCCGCCGGCGATGAGTGAGAGGGCGATGGACACCACGGCTGCGGAGACAGCGGCGCGGCGTATCGGACAAAACTCGGCGATCAGAGCCGTAACTATAGTTGCGGCATAAGCGTACAGCGCCAGCTGGTGCAAATCTGTCAGCATCCGATTTTCCTCAAAGGCCCTGCGGTGTGAGCCAATTTACGGCGCCGGGTGAGCGGCTGCCGGGGTATGCTCAGCAACGCCCGTGCCATGGGGGTGGCCCCGTGATCCCTAATGGCCGGGCACCGCCGCTAACTTTCCGGCATGGTGAATATCGCCGCCGCCGTTCTGTAAAAGCGCGCGTTTTGCAATCTCATTGCGTGCAATTGGGATTGCGCCACACAGAGGGATACATGGGGACACATGAGGACACATGGCGCGTTGCCGGCGTGCACCGTTTGCGGCACTTCAGCCCACGTCCGAAAAAGGCACGATTGCGGCGTTCACCCGATTGTGAGCCCGTCCGCTCGCGCCATCGTGAACTGAATTTCCTATTCAGATCAATTTTCTATGGCCAACTTTGAGTTGGGTCCCAGCGTCGTCCGCCGCCTTCGTAAAGAAGCGGACGGCAGGGTGGTCCCGCAAAGGAAAAGGAGTTCAATCATGAACACGATGAGCAACCTCCGACTGATGGCAGTGGCCGTAACAATTGCCGCCGCCCCTGCCTTTCTTGCAACGATGGCCTACGCGGAACAGCCCGCGACGGCCGCAGGACAATCCAAACAGGCGCCCACGATGATGGATGCAGAAGACCCGATGGGTGCCGACGTTAAGGGGGCAGGCGACCCAGCGGCGGGTGCCCCGCCAGAAAAATCGGACGCCGCCGCTCCAAGCAAGGGTGCAACCGGTGGTCAAGGCGCTGCACTGTCCACAAAAGACGTTGCAGTCGGTGCCGCAGTGTTCGGATCCGACGGCAAGAAGGTCGGCGAAATCAAGGGCGTGAAATCTGAGTCCTCCGGGAGCATTCAAGAAATCCACGTGAAGACCGGTGGGTTCTTAGGGCTCGGCGGTAGAATCGTTGTTATTCCTGGCAACAAGATCGCCAAGGGCGGCGAAGCCATTCAGCTGGCACTGACCACGGAAGAGGTCAGCAAAATGCCGGCGTTGGCAGAAAAGCAAGGCTAGTCGATTAGCCAGAGATTAGACTTCTCCACACGCGACTGCGGGCCGCAGGTCTGAACATCTTGCGGCCCGGTTCTTGTCTGAAAGCAGTTCACTCCCACATTTCCGGGAACGATTGAGGCAACCTAGGAGACTGTTTGGATGAAATTTGTAACCAGCAAAAACATGACCACTAAGAATATGAACCCGAAGAACATTGCCGGCGCGATAGCCATGGCATCAGCGCTCGGTCTGAATGCATTCTCAGCGATGGCTGAAACCCAGCCCGCAGCGAAACCGGCAGCACCAGTGGCTCAACCGGCAGCAAAGCAGCCAGCCGCACCACCAGCCGCTCCCGCTAAGCCAGAGGCGCCTGTCGTTGCCGCAGAACCCGCTGACGCAGCGGAAACCGCTCCTGAAACTGCCGCTTCTCCAGTTGTTGACGCGCCGGCTCCCGCCGCAGAAGCGGCCCCAGAAGCAGCGCCCGCCCCGCCGGCTAAAGCCGTCGAAGCACCAGCACCTGCAAAGCCCGCAGCCGCTGCTGCCGCTCCAGCCAAATCTGACGCAGCAGCAGGATTAGCCGCGCACAAGGTGTCGCTTGGCTCGATTGTCGTCGGCGCAGACGGCAAAGAGGTCGGCACCGTCAATCGTGTGCGCACGGAAGCCTCCGGCAGCGTCACGGAAATCCACGTCCAAACCACGAAGGCTGGTGTGATTTCTATTCCCGGCAACAAGATCGCCAGCGGCGGACAGAACGTGAAATTGTCGCTGACAGCCGATGAAGTCAGCAAGTTGCCAGCAGTCGGCGGCGGCAGGGGCTAAGTCGTCACGAAATCCGAAATAAAAGAGGCCGCATCTCAACAGGGATGCGGCCTTTCGATTTTGTGACTGTCAAGTTGAGGGACACCTTAATTTGATGGCGCCGGCGCATCGCTGCTTTTGGCTGACCGGCCCGTCATCGCGTACATCGGTAGAGTTCCATTTTGGAAGGCGCGGGCATCGTAATTGCGCAACTCCATTTCGAACGAAAGCTGGGTAGGATGCTGTCCCCTCAAGGAACCAACTCCACCAGCACCTGCTTCGTCCAAGATCATCTTGAACTGAAATACGCCGGGCTCCGTGATAAGCTGATCGGGCTTCTCGTCCGGGCCCTTGGTGTAGAACAGAACGGTTTCGGTGCGGCTGACCTTGCCTGCAAGTGAGATGGGCGCGAACGGCTCGTAGCTGTTGGCGCGGGTCTTCTCCATCGTCCAGCGCCCGAAGTCGGCAGCATAGAAGCGCTTCACCGCCTTGGTCTTTGGGTTGGTGGCTTCGAGTTCAATTGATAGCACCGTGCCCGTGCGTCCGCCCTCGTTGACGAACGTGACCGGGACGGCGATCATCTCAAAGTTGGTGTTGTTGTATGGCGAGGCATACTGGATGACAGGCGGGACAAACACGTTGATGTCCGGGCCTTTGAGCGTGCTGTCCCAGAGGCTGTAGCCGGAAAACAAAAGGGCGAGTGCGGAGACAACCGCTGTGACATGCCCTCCGCCACCATGACTAGCGGCATCTATGGCCACTTGAGACGGCGTGCCGCCCGCGACGGTCTGATGCGAACGGAGCTGGGACATTTTCATTGTTTTGCGTTCCCTGCAATTTGAGCCCCCGCTCTGGGCCTCAAGCAAGCAGGACGCGCGTGCTCCGTCAAGGCAAACGATTGCGCAAACCGGTTGCAGACCCTTTTTCCCGGTATGCGTGCCCAAGGTCTGCCAGCGGCAGTTCGTGCCGGATCGATTGACGAGAAACGCCTATGCCGTGCGGCGCCCGAAGGCTTTGGATCCTGCTTCCAGGCGCGCCCGCCAAGGCGCCGCGATAGACCCTGTCATAGCGTTGCGGGGATGAAACTCCGATTTGGCGTTGGCGCCATAAGTCACCCGGGCCAAGAATACCGGTAACACCAGCAGCGACAAAAGTTCCACGAGCTGCAACGCACTGCGATTGGGCCCCAACTTCAGCGGCGGCACGTTCAATCCATAAATGCTTGCCCCAAGCCACATGGAATGAAGGACTGTGAAATAGAGCGCGATCAACATCGCCAGCAAACCGACGACACCGCCGAGCCAAAGCCAGATGCTTGAGTCTCCGTGGCGATAGAGTTTACGCAGGTCGCCCGATACCAGCGCGGCCATGACGAGAGGCGACGCGTAGAGAATGACCTTGTGCGCAGTGATCAACCAGGCATGCCCGGTCATCCACGCAACGAGCGGCGGCGACACAACAGCGCCAAGACCTAGAAAGAGCGCGGCAATAGCCGCCAGAGCCAGCATGATCACCAGTGCCATGGCTGCCGGGTGCATTTTGCCATTACGTTCGTCTGTGATGGAACTGGGCGTGAAGAGAGCGAGGGTCACAAGGCTCGCAAGACCCGCCATTAGACCCGGTGGAATATTCGCGCCAACACCAAGACCAGGCTTGGCCGGCATAACACTGCCGATCGCCGCTAAAAACAGCACGCCCGGCACAAGTGCGACTGTGACCGGAACAACGGCGGCTCTGGTCAAGCGCGACTCTTGCAGGCGCGGCAGTACGGCAAGAGCAATCGCACCAAGATAGACGAAGAAGATAATCGTCATGAGGGCAAACGGAAACATGGATTTGCCGGCGCCACACGCATCTGGCGCACACGTTGCCGGGAAAGCGGCGTAGACGGCCGCCATCAGCGCAATCAAAACCAGATTGCGGAAGCCTACCTTCTGCGCGAAAGCAGAGCCGTCAATTCGAGTTGCCTCTACCATGATGTCTTGTCCGCAGAAGCCGCCAGATAACCAATGCGTGAGGCTAACGCGCTAATATTTCCAAACCATTAGGAAGTGCGAAGAACTTGTTACCAGTGCCGTTTTAACGCTCAAGCTTCGTGATCTCGTTGCCGGGGGCCCTGGCGGAATCGTCCAGCGTGGCGCGGGAACTTAATTTCAACTGAGGCGTCACGTATCGTGGTGCCAAAATTTAACCCGCGAGAGGGTGCTATGTTTGAACCCAGAAAAAATACGCAATGCTGCGTCTTAGCCGCCGCCATCATGGCAGCTTGGATGGCACCAACGCCCGCCGATGCCCGCCGGAACTATCCCGAATACGTGCTGACCGCATGCAAGAAGGACTTCAAGACGTTTTGCCCGCGTTACGCCATCGTGAGCACCCAGATTCGCCAATGCATGCGCAGCGTCGCCGATCAGCTGTCGCCGCGTTGTGTCGAAGCGCTGGAGAAAAGCGGGGAGAGGCGGAGGAAGTAGCGCAGTTAGCGCGAAGACGGGATCGCGCCTACCAGTGACGAATGATACCCGCAACGATGAACGCGTTCGTGACAACGTAGCACAGCACGATGAAAGTCCGGATCACCGCGACCTTGTCGGCCTCGTCATCGCTTGCTCCGCTCTTTTCGCCAAGCGCCTTTGCCCAAACTCGCCACATCGATTGCCTCCGAGCTTAACAAAGTTCTCGATGGCGCGGTCTCTAAACCGATTCTCGCTACTGAGGGACCCGGGCCTTTCGGGTATCCTCACCGTTCGAACTTCTTGAACTTGATGCGGTGAGGTTCGGCTTGACGGCTACTCAGACCCACGCTGCACTGAACCATAACACCTGCCCAAAGCGTCCGCGCCTTGGGCTTATCTGCTCTATGCAGCCTTGCGGACATTATGGGCGTGCGCGATCATCGCACCAAGATTGTCTGCGAGGTAACTATACGCGTTGGCGACGGGCGGATCGTACACCGGCACAATCGTTGACAGCTTCGCGCCGTTCGACTTGAGCGTGACATGGTCGAAAGGATTATTGCCCTTCACTGCGCGTCGCCCTTCCCAATCCGTGATGTTGTGAACGTAAATGCCGAGCAGCGCCATTCCCTTGTTCCACGATTCAACGATCTCGTAGTTGATCCATTTGCGCCCGGCTGTCTCCGAACCGATCAGCACGATCGTCGTAGACTTGCCTTCAAGCTGACCTTTGATCCACTTCTCAATCGTGCCTTCATCGTGGTTGCGAACAGACTCCCAGTCGTTGTCGTGGCAGTGCCGTTCGCCGGCGATCATGCCGATGTTGCGAACTTGGGCAGCTCGCTTGTTGTCGCCGTTATAATGAAAGCTGTAAAATGCATTGCGTGCCATGTGAGAATCCCTCAGGCTCGCAAGTATCCAACTAAGGCTAGGACGGCGAGCAGCGTTCCGTAAAGCCAGCTAACCGACCAAGTGAAAACGATTCGGATCGAAGCGTCTACTTGCGTTTCGTACCTGTCCACACGCATGTCAAACGGCTCCATTTCACCGCCCTTGCGAACGTCGTCATAGAGCTTGCGGTACAGCAGCTCCAGTCGCAGGTATCTCGCGTCCAGCCAACCAAACACCAACACCGGCCCGGCTGCTGCGATCAAATATATCTTGCTCGGATTGGGCACCGCGCCGATGAGCGCGATGACGCCAGCGCACAGCGTTACGGCAAGCGACTTGAGAGCAAAGCTGTTCGACGCGAAGCGTGCGATGACGGCTTGGATCATGGCCAAGTGGGCTATCTGGGGCTGAGTGCTATCTTCCATGTTTGTTATGTCCTGGTGTTGACTTTATCATAGTCAAAACTGGCCGTAATCTAGTGTTGGTATTCAGTCGGAGCGAGAGTGACACTCCGAACCCCCATCGTGACAGGTCCAGCTACCGCTC
>JAYSVT010000226.1:0-1575 GCA_043718455.1 Hyphomicrobium sp. | reverse complement strand
CATGCACGCGACCAACACGCCGCCGATGTTCAAGCATCGCCTGCGCGAGTGTGCCGCTGAGATGAAGAGCGGCCGAAAACGCCGCGCCGCGGCTGTCTAGCACACAGATCGCGGCCTGAAATTGACGATCAGCGCGCCACTCGCTGAGCCCCCCGAGCACAAACGCAGCAGCGCCCTGAAGCGCACCCGAGGTTGACGACGATGAGCGAAGGCTACCTTCCACCACCCGACGATGTATCGGTTGACGCCTCCGGGCGTCCCGCAGCCCAGGGGCTGTTTAATCCAGCGCACGAGCGCGACGCATGCGGCGTCGGATTCATCGCCGATCTCAAGGGGAAGAAGTCGCACCAGATTATCGCGGACGCACTGAAAATCCTCGAAAACCTCGAGCACCGCGGCGCAGTGGGTGCCGATCCATTGTCAGGCGATGGCGCTGGCATTCTCATTCAGATTCCGCACGACTTTCTTGCCGACGAAACGGGCAAACTCGGGTTCGTTCTGCCAAAGCCCGGCTACTACGCCGTGGGGCATGTGTTCTTGCCGCAAGACGAACGTCTGCGCGCGCATTGCGAACGTGTGTGGGCCCGCTGCTTGAAAGACGAAGGACTTGAGCTGCTTGGATGGCGCTCGATACCCGTCGATAATTCATGCCTTTCCGCCATGGTGCGTAGCGTCGAGCCGGTTCATCGCCAGGTATTCGTCGGCCGCCCGAAAATCATCAAGGACCAGGACGAATTCGAGCGCGGTCTCTATCTCGTGCGCAAGGTTGTCTCCAACGCCATACACGACGCATACAAGGGCCGCGACATCGGCCATTACACCGTCTCGCTATCGACGCGCACGCTCGTTTACAAGGGCATGTTCCTGTCGAACCAGGTAAAGGCGTATTACAAGGATTTGTCCGACCCGCGCATGGCATCCGCACTCGCGCTGGTGCATCAGCGTTTCTCGACGAACACGTTCCCATCGTGGAAGCTGGCGCATCCCTATCGTATGGTCGCACACAACGGCGAAATCAACACGCTGCGCGGCAACGTCAACTGGATGGCCGCGCGTCAGGCAAGCGTCTCTTCGCCGTTCTTCGGCAATGACATCTCGAAGCTTTGGCCGATCTCCTACGAGGGCCAATCCGACACTGCGTGCTTCGACAACGCACTCGAATTTTTAACGATGGGCGGCTACTCGCTTTCCCACGCCGCCATGATGCTGATCCCTGAAGCGTGGGCCGGCAACCCCATGATGGATGCCAAGCGCCGCGCTTTCTACGAGTATCACGCTTGCCTCATGGAACCATGGGACGGCCCCGCAGCGATGGCCTTCACGGACGGGCGCCAGATTGGTGCCACGCTCGACCGCAACGGCTTGCGCCCTGCCCGCTATCTCGTAACCAAAGACAACAAGGTCATCATGTCTTCGGAATCTGGCGTGCTACCGGTGCCGGAAGAAAACATCATCAAGAAGTGGCGCTTGCAACCCGGCAAAATGCTGCTCATCGATCTTGAAAAGGGCCGCATTATTTCAGACGAAGAATTAAAGACCGAAATCGCGGCCAGCCACCCGTATGAGACGTGGCTG
>JAYSVT010000225.1:0-4506 GCA_043718455.1 Hyphomicrobium sp. | reverse complement strand
TAATGGTCGTCGCGCCGTATTTGGTGCAATTGCTACTCGAAGGCAGCCCCGTCAACATGGCGATGGCCGCCATGGGTTGCGCGTTCCTGGCGGCGATGAGCATTTCCTCGCGAAAGACAGCTCGTGTCACGCACGATGCTTTGCGCCTGAAATTCGAAAACCAGGACCTCTTGACGGAATTGTCGCAGCAATCCGAAACTTTGCGATTGACGAACGTTTCGCTCACTGACGAGAACAATGAACGGCAGAAATCGGAAGCGGCACTGCGTGAGGCCCTTGAGGAAGTTAAGATATCTGCGCGCGCCAAAAGTCAGTTCTTGGCAAACATGAGCCACGAAATTCGCACCCCGATGAACGGCGTGTTCGGCATGACCGATCTCTTGATGCGGACTAAGCTCGACGACCGGCAAAAAAAACTGCTTGGCACCATCAACGAGTCGGCCAAATCTTTGCTGACGATCATCAACGACATTCTCGATCTATCGCGCATCGAATCCGGAAAACTGGAACTCGACATTCACGAATTCAGCACGCGCGATATTATCGAACGCGCCACCGAACTATTGGCCAGCCAGTCCCACAACAAAGGCCTGGAACTTTCGGTGTTCGTCGATAAAGACGTGCCGTTCTCGACCAAGGGCGACAGCGGCCGCATCAAGCAGATATTGCTCAATATCCTTGGCAATGCGTTGAAATTCACCCAGTTTGGCGAAATTGCAGTGCGCGTGACGCGAGCCGGCGGCAGCGATACGCGATCTCTCATCCGCTTCGAGGTGCGCGACACTGGCATCGGTATCGATGCCGCCGTGCTCGACAAACTGTTTGATCCATTCACCCAAGCCGAGACATCGATAAGCCGCCGCTTCGGCGGAACAGGGCTTGGACTTTCGATTTCGCGCCACCTCGTTGAACTTATGGGCGGTAAAATCGAATTGAAGAGCACCCTCGGCAAGGGTACCCAAGCCGCATTTGAGCTCGACCTTGAGCATGGCCTCACAATACAAAGTGCTGCAGACAACGATCCCGGCGTTCTTGAGGGCGCCCGCATTCTAGTGGTCGATGATCGCGAGACGAATTGCGAGATTCTTGCCAACTATCTATCGACCTACGGCTCCAACGTCTCTGTTGCATTGAGTTCGGCTCAGGCTTGGCCCATGCTTGAGGAAGCGCTCGCGACCGGCAAACCGTTTCACGCGGCCGTCATCGATATGGTGATGCCCGACGAAAATGGGCTCGAATTCTCTGCCCGCATCAAGGACCACGCGAAGCTGGCGCGTCTCAAAGTCATCATGGCCACGTCACTTAACTGGCAAGGCGATCTTGCCAGCATTCGCAGCGCCGGTATCGAGACATTGCTGACCAAACCCATACGCCGTCATGACTTGATCAGCGCCGCCTCGCGCGCGATTTCTGGAAACCGGCATCCCGGCTGGAGTGCAAAGCGAACGCAAAATGATGCGGCTGACACTGGACCAGTCGAGATCAATGCTATCGCCACATTCGATGCCAGAGTTCTCTTGGTCGAGGACAATCCCGTCAACATCGAAGTTGCAGTCGAATTGTTGACGTCCATGGGTTGCATGGTTCAAACCGCCCGGAACGGGCTCGAAGCAATCGCGCAATTCAAAAACGAAACATTCGATATCGTCCTCATGGACTGTCAAATGCCGATCATGGACGGAATTTCGGCAACGCGCCGGATACGCGAGTTTGAATCGGTGCAGGCCAAAGTCCGCATTCCCATTGTTGCCTTGACGGCGAACGCATATGCCGAAGACCGCGCGCGCTGCATCGAAGCTGGAATGGACGACTATTTGAGCAAGCCCTATGCCGAAGAGCAGCTCAGCGATACGTTGAAGAAATGGTTGAAGCCAGCAGCTTCCACCGGCACCGCGTCCAAAGCGAAACCTGCCGTCTCGCACAGTAACCCTATTGCCATCGACATTGCACCAACGGGAGATGTTCCCCAAAGCGTTATCGACGAGGGCGTGGTCGGTCCACTGCGCAAGAGCCGTCCCGATCTCTTCAAGCGTTTGACCGTAACATACTTGAGCTATGCGCCAACGGCTTTAGCGGAACTCAGGACTGCAGTCGAAGCCAATGACCTGATCACGCTCGGCCGCGTATCGCACAGTCTCAAATCATCAAGCGCCAATCTGGGAGCGACCCAACTTTCGAAATTCTGCCGCGATCTCGAGACGGCGGCACGAGACAAAAATGAAACGGCCGTCGCTGGGCTTGTCGCGAGTATCGGATCCGCCTTTGACGATGTCGCCGCTGCACTGAATTGCGGAATTGAGAACGAGGCCCCGTCAGCCGTGGCGGTGCGAACCGCGAAATAACCCTCGATTGCCAGCCAACCTGTTCTGCATCCCGGCACTTGCAAGACCCTAGCGTTTGCCTTTAACCAGCAAACGCCCGATGATTGCTGGCAACCGCTGGTCAGGACTCATCGATGGACATTCGTCAATTGCAGTACCTCGTGGCTCTGGCGCGCGAAAAGCATTTCACGCGCGCCGCACAAGCCTGCAATGTCACCCAGCCGACCCTTTCGGGCCGCATCCGCCAGCTTGAACTTGAACTTGGAATTCCGATTGTCGAACGCGGCCAGCGCTACCAAGGCCTGACCGCCGAGGGAGAGCGGGTGCTCAAATGGGCGCAGCTCATTCTCAACAACTGGGCATCCATGAGCCAAGAGCTGGCGCAGATCACCTCAAGCGGCGCTGGATTAACAGGTCGGCTCGTGCTCGGGGGCATTCCATCTGCGCTTCCGATGATCCCATATTTGACAAGGGACATGCGGGCACTCCATCCCCATATCGACTTCACGGTCATGTCGCTCAGCTCGGAAGAAATCTTGCGCGCGCTGCAGGATTACTCAATCGATGTCGGCATCACCTACCTTGATAACGAACCGATTACGGGCCTGCTTTCCTGGCCACTCTATTCCGAACGCTATTGCTTGTTCGTGCCAGATCATCACCCGTTTGTGGGGCGGGAGTGGGTGACTTGGAAAGAAGCAGCCAGCATTCCGCTTGGCCTCCTGACCTCGAATATGCAAAACCGGCGCATCATTGATCGCGCCTTTCAGTCAGCGAAATGCCACCCGGCCCCTGCTCTGGAGACCAACTCGGTTATTAACCTGTGCTCGAACGTAAGGTTAATGGGCTTGGCCAGCATTATGCCCGATTATATTCTGGACGTATTAGGACAAGACCCAGGCATCACCGCAATCCCGCTTAAAGACCCCGTAGTCGCCCATAGCGTCGGCCTGGTGGCTGTTGACCGGGACCCCTTGGCCCCCCTAGTCAGGGCGTTCTGCGAGGCTGCAAAGTCGTTTTCGACGGCAGAGATTGCATAACCAACAGAATTGACCGAGTTCAAACCGAACTGCGACCTTCGTCGCAGTTACTGGATTGCTCCATCGATGGGGCCTATGATAAGATCGGAAAAACCGATTTGATCTGGCGGGACAAATAGAAGACGCTTTAGAATACCTCAAACCGTGCACAATCGCAGCGGCAAGCGCTCAATTCGAGCCTCTAGAACATACAAAAAAGAACATTCTAAAAATGGCCAAGAAACCAAAGTCCCCACCGGCGGTCGCGCAGGTGCACGCTCCGTCCAATCCAGCTGACGTGAAGGCGCTCGCCGTCTGCGCGGCGCATGGCAACAAACCGGATGAATTGCTCGAAATCTTACACGCGCTCCAGCACGATCTAGGTTACGTGCCAGAGAGCACGTTGCCGGTGATCGCCAACGCGCTGAACCTGTCGCGCGCAGAAGTTCATGGCGTCGTCACCTTCTATCACGACTTCAAGCGCGAGCCGCAGGGCCGCCACACCATCAAAATTTGCCGGGCCGAAGCCTGCCAGGCGATGGGCACCGATAAGCTCTGCGACCACGCAGAAAAGAAGCTCGGAACTGAACTTGGCGGTACGACTAAGGACGGCAAATTTACGGTTCAAGCGGTCTACTGTCTCGGCAACTGCGCCCTGTCTCCTGCAGTCATGATTGGTGACGATCTTTATGGTAAGGTCGATCCGAAACGTTTCGACGAAATAGTCGCGTCGCTCGGCAAGGAGGTCGCGTGATGATTACTGTTTATGTTCCCCGAGATGCGGCGGCCCTTTCAGTCGGCGCCGGCAGTGTGGCTGCGGCCATTGCAGCAGAAGCCAAGAAGCAGAACAAGCCCGTCGAAATCGTGCGCAATGGTTCGCGCGGCATGCTGTATCTTGAGCCGCTTGTTGAAGTGCAAACAGCAAAGGGCCGCGTCGCTTACGGTCCCGTATCGCCGAACGATGTACCAGACCTTTTCAAAGCTGGTTTTCTTGACGGCGCAAAGCATAGGCTTGGTCACGGACTGACCGAAGAAATCCCCTACTTCAAGAAACAAGAGCGCCTAACCTTCGCACGCTGCGGCATAACGGATCCGCTTTCGATTGAAGACTATCGCAAGCACGGCGGCTTCTTGGGTCTCAGCAAAGCTCTCAAGATGAAGCCCAT
>JAYSVT010000224.1:0-14765 GCA_043718455.1 Hyphomicrobium sp. | reverse complement strand
AGGCCACTTTGCTTGGTCTCTACCTAATGGAAGACCGGTGTTTCAACAAGCTGGGGCGTCACATATCCTTAAACGCCATTCAAGTCCAGCTACGGAGGGTCACAGGGCCGCTGCCCGGCCCCCCAGTAAAATTAGCGCCTTCGGAGCTTGGAAGGGCTCCTGAGCGGTCTCTTTAGCGCCCCTCCCCCCGGGCCGAACCGTTAACCAGAGATAACCCCGCCCCACCTGCTGGCAACCGGGGTAAAAAAGGTGTTCAATCAAATTTAATATTGGATCTTTTGTGTTGGCCTTCGATCTTCCTTCAGGCTTGATCTGGAGCTTGGTCTAAGCCCCCGGAGGTTGGAAATGGACGCAAAATCTGACACTTTAACCCCGGTTTCGGACAATTGGCCTTGGCTAAAGTCGTATCCCGAAGGGATTGACTGGGCGATGCCCTTAAAGCCGCAGCCATTAAACCAGCTGCTCGACGATGCCGCGCGAGATTATCCGCGCAATGCCGCAGTCAGCTTCAAGGGCAAAGTCCTGAGCTACACGGACCTCGCCCGCCAAGTCGACACAGTGGCCGCCGAATTGCAGAGCGCCGGGGTCAATAAAGGCACGCGCGTCGGATTATTTCTTCCCAATACCCCTGCATTCATCATCTATTACTTCGCTATTCTAAAAGCCGGTGGCACAGTTGTTAATTTCAACCCGCTCTATACTCTTGAAGAACTGACTTTTCAGGTGCGCGACAGCGGCACCGAAATCATGGTCACCCACGATCTCAAGGTGCTCTTCGATAAGATCGAAGCTCTCATCGCCAGCGGCGTCTTGGCCCGCTCGATTGTCGTCCCTTTTGCGCCGATGCTGCCGTTCGCAACCGCCGTCTTGTTCAAGGTGTTCAAGAAGAAGGACGTGGCCAACGTCACCGGCTCGAAAGTCCGCAACAAGGTTATCCTTGCGTCTTCGATGATCCAAAAGGGGCGCGCGTTCAGGCCCGTTGCAATTGATCCTTTGGAAGACGTCGCTGTGCTCCAATACACCGGCGGCACGACCGGCACGCCCAAAGCCGCGATGCTAACCCACGCTAACCTTCTCGCCAACGCCGAGCAAATCAATGCCTGGTCGACAGGCCTCATCCAAGGCCAGGAACGCGTGCTCGGCATATTGCCGCTGTTCCACGTCTTCGCCATGACCGTCGTCATGAATATGGGTATCGCCAAGGCTGCGAAGATCATACTCATGCCGCGCTTCCAGTTGGACGAGGCCTTGAAGCTCATCACAAAAGAAAAGCCGACCATGATGCCGGCCGTGCCGACCATCTTCACGGCCATCAACAACCACCCCAAACTTAAGAATTTCGACCTCTCGTCTTTGAAGTTCTGCATTTCAGGCGGCGCGCCTTTGCCTCTTGAAGTGAAGCTGAAATTTGAAGAATTGTCGGGTTCGTCGGTCGTTGAAGGCTACGGCCTGTCGGAAGCCTCGCCCGTCGTCACATGCAATCCTATGGATATGCCGCCAGTCTCGGGCTCGATCGGTCCGCCACTGCCCGGCACAATCGTGTCGCTGCGCGATCTCGACGACCCCACCAAAGAAGTGCCGCAAGGCCAGCGCGGCGAACTCTGCGTCAAGGGTCCCCAGGTCATGAAAGGCTACTGGAACAAGCCCAACGAGACCGCCGGCCAGTTCCTCGGCGACTATCTCAGGACCGGCGACGTCGCCATCATGAACGAGAACGGATTCTTTTTCATCGTCGACCGCATCAAGGATCTGATCATCTGCTCCGGCTTCAACGTCTATCCGCGCCGCATCGAGGACGCGATTTACGAGCACCCGGCGGTCCAGGAAGTCACCGTTATCGGCATCAAGGACGCTTATCGCGGCGAAGCACCCAAAGCCTTCATCAAATTGAAAGCCGGCATGACCGCGACCGCCGCCGACATCATGAAGCATTTAGAACCGAAGATAGCGAAGATGGAAATGCCATCCCAGATTGAATTCCGAGACGCCCTGCCGAAAACCATGATCGGCAAGCTGTCGAAGAAAGAACTCGTGGCGGAAGAGAAGGCCAAGGAGGCGTAACTCTCTCCACTGCCCCGTCTCATCCAGGAAAAGACCCCGGATTGCCGCACTGCTTCGCTAACGCTCCGCGCGGCCTCCGGGGACGCGGGTGGATGAAGTGACGCGCGCTCTCAATCTGCATCCCCGGCCGAGTACACGCCGCGAAGAAGTGTGCGTAGAGCCGGGGCCTTTCCCAGTGATTACCTATACAAATCCGCGCGCGTCGGCGGCAACAGCGGCGGACGTTTGGCACTCTTGGAAGCAAGCGTCTGAAAGAGCCTTAGCGTGCCGCGCGAGAACGCGAGGCTTACGCCCGCGAGATACGCGACCCAGATGCGGTATTTCTCTTCGCCGACGTGCTTTATCGCTTCGTCCTTATTGGCCGTCAGCCGCTCGCACCAGAGCTGGCACGTGCGCGCGTAATGCATGCGCCAGCCTTCGACATCGTGGACTTCGAAGCCTGCCCGCTCCATGGCGGATACCGAGTGACCTATATCGTCGAGTTCGCCGCCGGGGAAAATGTACTTCGCGATTGCTTTCTTCTCGGGACGCATGCGGCCTTTGAAGAATTTCTCCCTGTGCGCGCGGCGCGAAATGGCGTGGTTCAAGAAGAGGCCGTCGTCCGACAACAGCGAGCGCACCTTGTCCATATAGGCCGGAATGTTTTTCAAGCCGATGTGCTCGTACATGCCGATGGACGCGATCTTGTCGTAGGTGCCCGTCACTTTCGAATAATCAATAAGCTCAAACGTGACTTTATCTTCGAGACCGAGGCGCTTTGCTTTGGCCCGCGCGAAGGCAAGTTGCTCTTCGCTCAACGTGCAGCCGTGCGCGGTGACGCCGTAGTTCTTCGCGGCATGGCACACGAGACCGCCCCAGCCGGAGCCGATATCGAGCATGCGATCGCCGGGTTTGAGGCGCAGTTTGCGGCAGATCATTTCGAGTTTATCGGTTTGCGCTTGGGCAACGCCGTTCGACCAGTCGGTGTAATAGGCGCAACTGTACACCATCTCGGGGTCGAGAAAGAGTGCGTAGAAATCATTCGAGAGATCGTAGTGGAACTGGATGTAATCTTTGTTGTCGGCAGTCTTTCGCGATTTTCCCGTGGTCTCTCCCGCGAACCCATGTGCGTCTTTTCCCACATCCGATTTAGCGAGTAGAAACGGCGCCAACTTCAATCCAACTTTGGCGATATCTTTGGCCTTGAACTTGACGGGCCTATTGCCCTTCTGAAGCTGTCTGCCGAAATCGACGAGCGTGCCGCCCGAGAAGTCGATGCCCTTTTCGACGTATTGCTGGATCATCGTGTCGAGCGTCGGTTTCCTCAGCATCGCGCCGATGACGCCCGGCCCCGCAATTGAAATCTCGAACGGGCCTTTCGCATTTTGCCCGAGTGGCAGCCGTGTTCCGTCCCACAGGTTCACGAACGCGTCGAGATCGAGCGTCGCGGCCAGTTCCCGCACCAGCGCGCGGGCGGCTTCGATTTGTTTTTGTTCTTTGGTTGGCAATGCCCTGCTCCCGGCTTCATTCTTCCGGGGCCATAGCGCATTCCAAAATCGCAGCGACCCCCATGCCGCCCGCCGTGCACACCGAGATCAGTCCGCGCCCGCCATGGATCGACAGGAGCTTCGCGAGGTTGGCGACAATGCGCGCGCCAGTTGCCGCAAACGGATGACCGAAGGCGAGGCTTGAGCCCATGACATTCAACTTCTTGCGGTCAATAGAGCCAAGCGCGTGGTCCTTGCCCATGTGCTTTTTGCAATAAGCCGGATCTTCCCAGGCTTTGAGCGTCGCCAAAACTTGCGCGGCAAACGCCTCGTGGATCTCGTAGAAATCGAAGTCCTGAAGCTTCAGCCCAGCACGATCCAGCATCTTCGACACCGCAATCGTCGGCGCCATTAAGAGCCCTTCGCCGGCCACGAAATCATTGGCTGCATGCTGCGAATAGGTCATGTAGGCGAGCACCGGCAGCCCGCGCTTCTTCGCCCAATCTTCGGACGCCAGAAAAACTGCCGCGGCGCCATCTGTCAGCGGCGTTGAGTTAGCGGCCGTCATCGTCCCGCGTTCAGATTTCTCGAACGCGTTCTTCAAAGTGGCGAGCTTATCGAGGCTGATGTCTTCGCGCAAATTGTTGTCGCGATAGACGCCGGCGCACGGCACGATCAAATCGTCCATGAAGCCGGAACGATACGCTGCCGCTGCCTTGTTATGGCTCTCGAACGCGAATTGATCCTGTTCCGCCCGGCTGACTTTCCATTCCTGCGCCATCAATTCGCAATGTTGACCCATGGAGAGGCCCGTGCGCGGCTCGTTCACGCTCGGCGGCATGGGCGCGAGTTCTCCGGGGGCAAGTCCCTTGAACACTTTCAATTTACCCATCGTCGTTTTCTGCTGACCGAGATCGACCAGGCGTCTGGAAAACTTCTTGGAAAAAACGATCGGGGCGTCCGACGTGGTATCCGAGCCAACGGCAATCGCGCACTCGATGTCGCCGACAGCTATTTTTGCGGCGGATCCCATCGCGGCTTGCAGCGACGTGCCGCACGCTTGCATGAGCGTGATGCCGGGCGTCGATGTGGCGAGCTTGGTCGAAAGGATGGCTTCGCGCGTCAGATTGAAATCCTTGGAATGCGTCATGACAGCGCCGCCAGCAACCTCGTCGATATGAGCGCCCTTCAAGCTGTACTTATCAACGAGACCATTGAGCGCCGCCGCCATCATGTCGAGGTTTGAGAGATCGGCATAAAGCGTGTTCGAGCGGCAAAAAGGTATGCGCGATCCGCCAATGATTGCGACGCGCCGAAGTGTTCCAGTCATTTGCATCTCTCACTTGTAGGTTGGGTTAGCGCGGACTCGATGCTCACACCCTTATTCAAATCTGTAATCCGCGCGTAACCCAACATCTCAACATTTCTTGTTCGGCCGTTGGGTTACGGCGGCACGTGCAGAGCCGCCTAACCCAACCTACATTTCTTGGCTACTCCGCTGCTGCGCGCCGTTCGGTTGCACCAGACTTCGTCAAACTTGCCTTGTAGTGCAATGGCCCGCCCCGGAAAGGCGCAAACCCCGTGCCGAAAATCATGCCCGCATCCACGAGATCGGCGTTGGCAACAACCCCCTCGTCGAGCGCCTTTTGCGCTTCCGTGATCATGGGTTCGACAAGTTCGCGGCCCAACTTTTCAAGGTCAGATTTTGAGAACTCTTGGTTGCCCTTGACCGGTTTGCCGTCCTTCCAGACATAAAACCCCTCGCCCGTTTTCTTGCCGAGACGGCCGCTGGCGACAAGCCGCTCAAGGCGCGAACCTTCCGTGCCCCCGCCGCCCAAGATCTTGGCGACGTGCGCGCAGACATCAAGTCCGACGCTGTCGGCGAGTTCGATAGGGCCCATCGGCATACCGAACGCGCGCACGGCCTCGTCGATCTTTTCCTTGTCTTCGCCCTTCTCCAAGCGCTCGAAGGCTTTGAACATATACGGCGTCAGCACCTTGTTAACGAGGAAGCCCGGCACATCCTTGGTGATGAGCGGAAATTTGTCGATCGCGGTGACGAAGGCCGCACCCTTCTTGACTTCATCTTCGCGCGTGGACTTACCCTGCACCACTTCAACGAGCGGCATCATCTGCACTGGAGAGAAGAAATGCAGGCCGATCAGCCGGCCCGGATCCTTGAGCGGCGCGGCAATGTCCTCGAGCTTCAACGAGGACGTGTTGGTCGCCATGATCGCGCCCGGCTTAATTTTGGTTTCGATATCCGCGAACAACTTCTGCTTGACGTCGAGACGCTCAACAATGGCTTCGATGATAACGTCGGCGCGCGCAATACCCTTGCCTTCTGGATCGGCGATTAAGCGAGCCCGTGCGGCGTCCTTCAACGCTTTGGTCTTGAATTTGCGGCCAAAGAGTTTGCCTTGCGCCTTCACGCCTTTCTCTAACTGTTCAGCGTTGATGTCTTGCAGCGTGACTTCCATGCCGGCAGCTACACATACGCCCGCGATATCGGCGCCCATCGTACCAGCGCCGATGACGTGAACGCGTTGCGGTTTCCAGGCCAGACCCTTCGGCGCTTGTGCTTTTAGAAGCTCGGTCAAGCGAAACACGCGGCGCAAATTACGCGAAGTGTCCGACACCATCAGCGGCGCGAAGGCTTTCGTCTCGGCCGCTTTCATCGCGTCGAGATTGCCGCCATGCGTTTCGAAGAGATCGATAAGGCGATAGGGCGCCGGATAATGGTCTTCCCGGGCCTTCTTCGCCACTTCCCCGCGCATCCTCTTGGCGAGGAACGAACGCGCCGGCTGCTTGGTGAGGAGTGCCTTTATCAAGCCTGCCGGTTGGGATTTTCGATTTTGCAGCACGGCCTTGCGCGCCGCCCAGTGGAGTTCCCCCGGGCTTGCGACGAGCTGATCAAAAAAGCCGAGTGCCTTCGCAGCACTCGCCCTGATCATGCCGCCGGTCAGCATGTTCTGCATGGCGGCGACTGGACCCGCTTGCTTGATCGAGCGCGCGGTGCCGTTGAATCCTGGGAAGATGCCGAGCTTCACTTCTGGGAAACCAATACGCGTTGAATCATCGCGCGTGCCGATGCGATAATGGCAGGCCAGGATCAGTTCCAGCCCGCCGCCGACGCAAACGCCATGCACAGCCGCAACGACCGGAACAGACAGGCGTTCAATCCGGTCCAGCATGGCATTCACGGGACCGAGGCTTTCGATCACTTGCGCTTCGGTTTCGAAACTCTCGAATTCTCGGATGTCGGCGCCGACGATGAAGCCCTTCTCCTTGCCCGAGAGAAGCACGAGCCCTTTGACGGTCTTGGCGCGGGCTTCAGTTTCGACGCGCGCGACGATGGCGGCGAGTTCCTCAATCGGGCGGCGTCCAAGCGAATTGGCGCTCTCGCCTTCCCGGTCGAAGATCGCCCACGCAATCCCCTCGCCGTCGATGGAAAAGCGCCAATCTTTGAGCGCCATGTCTTTGAGCGCCATGTCTTTGGGCGCTGATGTCGTGTCCGCCATATCCAACCTCTAATGCTTCATCGCCGTCGTTTGCGTCATGTTATTCTGCGGCCACTTATTCTGCAGCGAGTGTATCTGCTCCGCGCGCATTATGTCCAAGTTCAACGTAGTTCGGCTTGAGTTCCGCTGGATCGAAGTGATCGACGGCGATGACGCGGGCCACCAGGGCTTCAACTTCCTTCAAGTCTTGCGCTTCCGCTTCCGTGATGACGCCCGCTTTCACAGCGTCGCTAAACCAATCGACACCATGATAGCGGCGTACAACGCCGTCGCGAATAGCCTTTTCCAGTTTCTTCTCGGCGGGCTCGGAGGCAATGACCCTGAGAAGCGTGACTTCCAGAAGCCCCGTCGGATCATTGACGTCCTTGGAAATGAAGATATGCCGCGTCAGGCGGTCGCGTGCTTCGCCGGGCTCGAGCACATGCTTCGCGACGGCTCGGCCGAGCGTATCGGGCGCTGGCTTGTAGCGGCGACCCAAGGGAAACACGATTGCCCTCATCAAAGGCCGCACCGCACGTACCGGGAAATTATCGATGACGCCAGCCATCGCCACCTGAAAGCGGTAGAGACCGTTCATGGCCGCGAGTTCTACAATCTGATGATCGCCTTGCGGGCGTTGATCGTCGTCGTAGCGTTTCAAAACGGCGGCCAGCATATAAAGCTCAGACAGCGCATCCGCCATACGGCCGGTTATTTTCTGTTTGGTTTTGAGCCCGCCGCCCAGCAACGCAACCGTCAGATCGGCAACAAACGCGAACGAACGTGAGGCCCGCGCCAGCTGCCGGTACCAGACCGACATGCGCTGCGCATTATCGGGAGACGACGCGAATAGACCGCCCGTCACATTGTGAAAGAACGCGCCGGTTGCGTTGGAAATTGAAAAGGCGATGTGCCCGCCGAAAGCTTCTTCGAAAACTGCGAGACCGCGAGCGTGATCTTTGTCCTGCGCGGATTGCACTTCCTTGTATAGAAAAGGGTGCGAGCGCAGCGCTCCTTGTGCGAATGTAATGAGATTGCGCGTCAGAATGTTTGCGCCTTCAACCGTGATGCCAACCGGCACCATCTGATAGGCAGATTGCAGGTAGTTCGATGGCCCATCGCAGATGGCGCGGCCGCCGTGAATATCCATGGCATCGTTCACGGTGCTGCGCAATTTTTCGGTCGTCTGGTATTTCATGAGCGCAGAGATGACCGACGGTTTCTCGCCGCGTGACACCATCGAGGCCGTCATGGCGCGCGCGGCCTCATTAACGTAGGCCGTCTCAATGATGCGCACGAGCGGCTCTTCTATGCCCTCCATCCGCGAGATGGGAAGTCCGAATTGTTTGCGAATGCGCGCGTAAGCGCTGGTCACGCGCAGCATCATTTTGGCGCCAGCCGTTGCCGACGAGGGCAGCGAAATCGCGCGGCCCGCCGACAAACATTCCATCAGCATGCGCCAGCCGTTGCCGGTCATTTTCTCGCCGCCGATGACCCAGTCCATCGGAATAAAAACGTCTTTGCCCCAGTTGGGGCCATTAGGAAACGCGGCGCCCGATGGTAGATGGCGACGGCCGATGTTGACGCCTGTGTGGCTCGCCGGAATAAGCGCCAGCGTAATGCCGATGTCCTCGCCCTTATTCAAAATATTCTCAGGGTCAAACAGCCGGAACGCTAAGCCCACAAGCGTCGCCTTGGGACCAAGCGTGATGTAGCGCTTATCCCACGAGAGGCGGATGCCGAGTGTTTCTTTGCCATCGTGCGTGCCGCGCATCACCGTGCCGATATCGCGCATCGTTGCCGCGTCCGAACCCGATGTTGGCCCCGTCAGCGAGAAGCATGGCACCTCGAGGCCCTTGGCCAAACGCGGCAGGTAATAGTGCTTCTGGTGATCAGTGCCGTACTTCTCGATGAGTTCTCCAGGACCAAGCGAGTTCGGCACCATGACGATCGTCACGACATCCGGCGAGCGAGAGGCTATTTTTCCGAGGATGAGCGACTGCGCTTGGGCTGTAAAACCAAGCCCTCCATGCTCCTTGGAAATGAGCATTCCGAGGAAGCCGTGTTTCTTCACAAAATCCCAGATTGGCTCCGGAATCTCTCGATTGGCATGGCGGACGTTCCAATCGCTGATCATACGGCATAGTTCGTCCACCGGCCCGCCGAGGAAGGCTTGCTCTTCGGCTGTCAATTGGATCGGCGGAATGGCTTGCAGCTTGTTCCAGTCGGGTGTGCCTGAAAACAATTCGGCATCGAAACCAACTGTGCCGGCTTCAAGCGCTTGCGCTTCTGTGTCTGAAACTTTCGGCAAGATGCCTTTGACCATGGCGAATGCCGGCTCGACAACGAACCGGCGCCTTAGCGGGGGCACCGACAAGAGGGCCAGCACCGTGAATGGCAACCACGTCAGAAGCGCGGTCAAGATGCTGCTATAGCCGCCACCCGCGCCGCCGCTCAGCAACCCCGAATGCCAAACCCAGGTGAGAAGTCCAACTGCTACTGCCCACGCCACCATCGGCGCCTTGCGCATTCCCAGCGTTAGAACCGCACCAATAAGCATCATACAGAAAACGACAGTTGCCATCGCGCGCCTCCACAAATGGCATTGGACCGTTTCAACGCCGGGGTTCGTAGACCCATTCAAACCACACGTATCTAAACATGGTTTAAGGCCTGGCCGAAACCCTGGATTAGAGGTTGCCAACGCCGAAATGGGTGCGGATCAGGGCTTGCCAGCGGTTTCTGCCGTTTTAGCGAACATATCGGCGACAAAAGCTTCGTACCATCCGGCGCTCTCGTTGAAGGTCTCAAGGCGCTGATCTGCCGTCTCGCCGGCTTTCGAGACGAAGCTGCCAGAGGCTTCAAGGAAGGCCTTGCCGTCTTTCTGGGCCGGCACGTAGTCGGCGCCGATCTTGGCGCTGTTTCCGGGTGCAACCATCGACCAGCAGGTATTGCGATATTTGCCGGGCGTGCGCGGTCGCTGCGCTAGATCGGCGGCGATGTCGGCGGCAACAACGCTGGCTTGGCTCGACGCCGTGAATGCGGATTTCGGCATATCGGCGGCAATGGCCGCGTCACCCAGCACGTAAACGTCCTTCGCTTTCGTGGACGCAAAGTTTTCCGGATTGACCGGGCACCAGTCGCCATCCGTGCAACCGGCTGTCGCGGCAATCGCGCCGGCTTTTTGCGCCGGGATGATGTTGGCAACTGCCGCGCGTTCCTTGCGGCCTGCTTTGGTGACGACCTCGCCCGTCGCCGCATCGACGCGCACGACCGCGTAATCGTCGATTTCGTTGGTGAGATTGAGTTCAACGATGTCCTTGTAATACTCGGCAAAAGCTTCCTCGAACACGGCCTGCTTCGAGATCGTCGTCTTGGCATCAAAAATGATGAGCTTCGACTTCGGTTTTCGCGTCTTGAGAAAGTGCGCAATCATGCAGGCGCGCTCATAGGGCCCTGGCGGGCAACGATAGGGATTTGGCGGTACCGCCATGACAACGAGCCCGCCGTCGCTCATGGCCAGCAGTTTTTCTTTCAGGAGAAAAGTCTGTTGGCCGCCTTGCCAGGCGTGCGGCATGACTTCGGCCGCTTGCTGAGAATACCCTTCGATTGAATCGAACTTGACGTCGATGCCCGGCGCTATCACCAGCCGGTCATAGGGCACAGCAGACCCGCCTTTGGCGAGCGTCACCGTCTTGGCCGCCGTATCAACCCCCGTCGCAATATCGCTGACGATTTTGATGCCGTTCTTTCTCAACCCTTCATAGCTGTGCGTGATGGACGCAAACGAGCGGAACCCGCCGATGTAGAGGTTGGAATAGAAGCACGTCGTGTAGGCGTCTTTCGGCTCGATCAAGGTTATGTCGAGGGCTGGGTCCGAGGCTCTGAGCCGGTTCGCGACTGTCGCGCCACCAGGCCCCCCGCCAATGATGACGACTTTGGCGGCTTCTTGAGCCCATGACGGACGCCCGAGCGCGGCTGCCCCGGCCAACAGCCCGGCGGCTGCAACCGAAAATTCCCGGCGTGTAACGCTCATCCTGCCCAACCGTTTCCTGCGTTCATAAATTTTTGTGCCCGGCCTAAGATGAGGTATGGAAGCCACCGGCCTGGACATTCTGTCAGGAAATAAATCCATTGTAACTAGCCTCAGGGCAAATTCTTATCGTATAAAAGACCATATTCCTCAGCCTCTATCGGGCAAACATGAGTAGAACACCCGGCATTTCGGTTCTGAACCGCCGTTCGCTGCTGCTATCTGCGGCAGGGACAGCGCTGGCCTTCCCGGCATGGCTGGTGGCCGCGCAAGAGACCGCTCAAACCGTCGTCGAGCGCTCAAAGCAGTTCGAGGACGCGATGACCGCCCTTGTGAAGGGAGCGACGCCAGTTGAAGGCAAGATCTCTTTAGAGCTGCCCGAGATCGCCGAGAACGGCAATTTCGTGCCCCTCACCGTGTCCGTCGATAGCCCTATGACGGACGACAACTATGTCAAGTCCATCCATATCCTGTCGTCTGCCAACCCGGTCGCGCGCGTTGCCACCTTCCACCTGTCGCCGGTCAATAGCGTCGCCCGCGTCCAAAGCCGCATGCGCCTCGCCAAGACGCAGGACGTGTTTGCCGTCGCCGAACTTTCGGACGGCTCGCTCGCCATCGGCACCGCGACGGTAAAAGTCACCATCGGTGGCTGTTCAAGCTAGAGGGATAAGACGTCATCATGACCGCCACGAAACCACGCATCAAAATTCCGGAAAGCGCCAGGGCCGGCGAGATCATTGAGGTGCGCACGCTGGTCACGCACGTGATGGAAACAGGCAATCGCAAGGATAAAGACGGCAAAGCGATCCCGCGCGACATCGTGCATACGTTCGTGGCCAAGTATGCCGACAGCCAAGTTTTCCGCGCCGATCTCGGCCCCGGAATTTCCGCCAACCCGTTTATCGCGTTTTCATTGAAGGTGCCCGGCCCCGGCACATTTGAATTCGCCTGGACCGATGACACCGGCGCGACCGTGATTGAAACGCTGCCGCTGAATGTGGTGTAGCGAGCCCGTAAACCTCACCCGACCTTCGCGCCGTCTTTTAAAAGCTTGTAGTTGATCGCGTCCAGCAGCGCCTCAAAGCTGGCGTCGATGATGTTGGGCGATACGCCAACCGTGGTCCAGCGTTCGCCCGTCACCGTGTCGTGGCTTTCGACCAGCACGCGCGTCACGGCCTCTGTCCCGTGTGCGCCCGTTTGCGTCAGGATGCGCACCTTATAGTCGACGAGTTCAACGTTCTCGATGTGCTTTTGATAGCGCCCGAGATCGCGGCGCAACGCCGTATCGAGCGCGTTGACTGGGCCGTTGCCTTCCCCGACCGAGACGAGCGGCTGCGCTTCGCCCGCAATCGACACAGAGACGACAGCTTGGGACGTGGCCACCGCACCAACCGGCCCGCCCGGCTGGCGTTCGACGGTCACGCGGAAACTATCGACCGAGAAATAGCGCGGCACGGTGCCGAGCGTGCGCCGCGCCAGCAGCTCAAACGATGCGTCGGCCGATTCATAGGAATAGCCGGCGTCCTCGCGGCCTCGCACTTCGTCAAGCAACGCGACGACGCGGCTGTCGTCCTTGTCGAGCCCGAGGCCAAGCCGATCCAGCGCCGCCAGGATCGACGAGCGTCCGCCCTGTTTCGAGACCATGATGCGCCGCTCATTGCCGACGCTTTCTGGCGGCACATGCTCATAGGTCTGCGGCTCTTTGAGAAGCGCAGAGGCGTGAATACCAGCCTTGGTCGCAAAGGCACTTTCGCCCACGTACGGCGCGTGGCGGTCTGGGGCTTCGTTCAGAATTTCGTCCAGCACGCGGCTCGCGTGGGTCAAGTTGCGCAACCGGTCCGGCGTGACGCCCGTTTCAAACGCGTTGGCGAATTCGCTTTTCAACAGCAGCGTCGGAATGATCGACGTCATGTTGGCGTTGCCGCAGCGCTCGCCGAGCCCGTTCAACGTGCCCTGGATCTGGCGGCATCCTGCACGCACGGCCATCAGGGTATTGGCGACCGCGTTTTCGGTATCGTTGTGCGTGTGAATGCCGAGGTTCGCGCCCGGCACGTGCTTGGCGACATCGGCGACGATGCGGTCAACCTCGTGCGGCAGCGTGCCCCCGTTGGTGTCGCACAGCACGACCCAGCGCGCGCCGGAGTCGAACGCGGCTTTCGCGACGCTGAGCGCATAATCGCGGTTGCCCTTGTAGCCGTCGAAAAAGTGTTCGCAGTCGACGAGCGCTTCGCGCTGTGTTTCGCGCACGGCTTTGACCGATTGCACGAGGCTCTCGACGTTTTCCTCGTTCGTGATGCCGAGCGCGACGCGCACATGATAATCCCACGATTTGGCAACAAGGCAAATGCTGTCGGCTTTCGACTGCAGGATGGCCTGGAAGCCCGGATCGTTCGAGACGCTGCGGCCCGAACGCTTAGTCATCCCAAACGCGGTGAAGCGCGCGGACTTCAAATTGGCACGCTCGGAGAAAAGTTCGGTGTCGGTCGGGTTGGAGCCCGGATATCCGCCCTCGATATAATCAATCCCAAGATCGTCGAGCACGCCCATAACGCGGCGCTTGTCGAAAATCGAAAAATCGACGCCCGTCGTCTGCGCCCCGTCTCTGAGAGTTGTATCGTACAGGTAAAGGCGTTCTTTGTTCATGATGGTCTCGACGGGCCGGAGGGCTTGGTGACAGCCGCGCCTTTCAATTGCTTCGTCATGGTCGTGTTCGTCAACCACTCATCGCCAACGGGAATGGAATTGCGCTGTATGGGCGCATAGCCGCGCGCCTCAAAAAACAACACGGCCGTTTCGCTGGCATCCACCGAGAGCGCCTCGGCACCCCGTGCGGCCGCGATTTTTTCCATCGCATCGCAAAGCGCCGAGCCGACGCCTTGGCGAGAGTGGTGCGGGTGGACATAGAGCATGTCGAGAAGTTTGTTGTCTTTGCTCAGCGACGCAAAACCGATTGCCCCGCCGCCCTCATGCACGATCAGCGTCGTTGCTTCGCCAAGCCGCTTGGCAAAAGCCTCCGCGTCCTCCGCCTGTTCGATCCAGGCGAGGCGCTGGTCTTCGCCGTAGTCGTCCTGAGTCAATTCCTCGATCGACTGCGCGAACAATTCCCGCAACGCCATCGTGTCGGCGGGGAGGAAGGGGCGCAGGGGGTAGGATGTGGGGGTCATGATGTGGCCGTCGCACTAGGTTCAGTTCCAGCTACCCGATTCCCCGGACGAGGCGCCGTGCGCAGCAGGGCGCGAAGATCCGGGGTCTTTACGCCAAGCGGACCTGTAAAGATCCCGGCTCGCTCGCGGACATTTGTGCTCCAAGCATTCCGTTGCGTTCGTGGCCGCGCTTGGCCGGGAACGCGGGTGGAGAGAGGGTGCGCCGCCATCGTCATCGCGACACCGGTCACCTGCGTCCCCGGACGAGGCGCCCTGCGCAGCAGAGCGCGAAGATCCGGGGTCTTCACCCCAAGCGGGCTTGTGAAGATCCCGGCTCGCGCGCGGACATTTGTGCCTCGCGCATTCCGTTGCCTTCGTGGCCGCGCTTGGCCGGGAACGCGGGTGGAGAGAGCACCGCGCTCCCGCCACATCGTCATCCCCGCGCTGATGCAGCGCTTGCGCTGCATCAGGTCTCCGGCGGGGACCCGTCCAAGCCGCCATGATGTCGCGATGCAGAAGCTTGGACGGGTCCCGGCCTTCGCCGGGATGACGCCAGTGGTGA
>JAYSVT010000223.1:0-14789 GCA_043718455.1 Hyphomicrobium sp. | reverse complement strand
CCGAAGATGCGCCCGCCGATCTGAAGCGTGGCGACGCCAATACGATTGCCGAAATGCCGCCAAAGATGCGCAAAGATCTTGCGGATCTGGGATTGATCTGACACCAAGAACCGCATGTCTCGCCCGCCCTTCACACCCGTTATCGAAGCTCTCCCCCATCTCGTGCCGTTTGTCGGGCCGGAAGCGCTCGAGCGCGTGCGCGGGAAACCGTTTCGCGCCCGCCTCGGCGCCAATGAGAGCGTCTTTGGTCCCTCTCCCTCAGCCGTTGCCGTCATGGAAAAGGCAGCAGCTGAAAACTGGAAATACGCGGACCCGGAAAATCACGAGCTCCGCGCCGCACTCGCTGCCTTTCACGGGGTAGCGATTGACAACGTCGTCGCCGGCGAAGGCATCGACGGGCTGCTCGGTCTCACGTGCATGATGTTTTTGTCGCCGGGCGAAACGGTGGTGACGACCGATGGCGCGTATCCGACCTTCAACTTCCACGTGCTCGCGCACGGCGGCCGGCTCGTCAAAGTGCCGATGCGCGATGATCGCGAGGACTTATCTGCGTTGCTTGAAACCGCATCGCGCGAAAAGGCAAAAATTCTCTACGTCTCCAACCCGAATAACCCCATGGGTTCGTGGTGGGACGCGGCTGCAATCAGTGCGGCAATCGCCAAGGTGCCAAGCGGCACGCTGCTCATTCTCGACGAAGCCTATTGCGACACGGCGCCACTGGGCACCGCGCCCGCGCTCGACACGACGAACGCGCAAGTCGTACGCTACCGCACGTTTTCCAAGGCTTATGGGTTGGCTGGAGCACGCATCGGCTATGCGCTGGGTCACACTGACGTCATCCAGGCCTTTGACAAAGTACGCAATCACTACGGCATCAACCGAGTTGGCCAGCTTGGCGCGTTGGCCGCTCTTCAGGATCAAGCTTATCTCGCCGATGCCGTCGCCCGCATTATCCGCGCACGCGATAGAATTTCTGAGGTTGCACGCGCCAACGGTCTGATGGCCCTTCCGTCAGCCACGAATTTCGTGGCAATCGATTGCGGGCAGGATGGGGCCTTCGCAAAGCGTGTGCTCGACGGCCTCATAGCGCGTGATGTGTTTGTCAGAAAACCTTCTGTGACGCCGCAAGACCGCTGCATTCGCGTTTCATGCGGACGCGATGAAGATTTGGCGATTTTTGCAGAGGCTTTGCCTCACGCACTAGCGGATGCAGTGAAAGCGTAGAGGGGCGTTTCAGGCGCGGAGACATGATTCACCAATAAATTTTCTAATCTGCTGATGTTAACGCTGATATCGTTTGGAGCGCAACGCTCCTTCGTGGTAGATTATCTACACTGCCGAAATAGAAGGATGCGCCGCCGGTTCGAAATTGCGAGCCGGCTTTTTTGTTGGCGCCGTCATTCCGGCGTCGCGTTCCGGGACGTCGAGACGAAGGCGCCTTTTTGACCGCTCTGTTGACCGCAATCGCGCTGTCCTGTTTTCACCTTGCCCCAAGCACCCGGCATCATAAGCCCTGTCAATCTGGGGGCTGCATGCTGTTCCACCATGTTCTGCTGGGACAACGAATGCCGCACGCGCCATGACACAATGCTCGCTATAAATGGAACTGACTGAAAAAGGCCCTTCCGCCGCACGCTTGGAGTTCTTGCCAATTGAGAATAAACAGCCGCGCACTTGCAATTCAGTTGGCTATGCTCGGGCTCGCATTTCTTGGGCTCGCGGCATTCGAGGCCGTAAAGCGTCCCGCCGTGCCAGGTCTGGAATTCGGCTTCTACGGCACCTATGCAACGCCGCTGCTCGTCGCAGTGCTTGGGAGTTTCGTGTTGCTGATTGCGGGTATCGTCGCTGGTCAAAGCGCGTTTGAAGCGCCACCGAACGTTGAGACATCCGCAGTTGCGGCACCACGGCCACATCCACGGCTTGGGGCTCGCACGTCCGCACAGCCTGAAGCGCGCCAGCAGTTTCATCCTTTCAACGCTGTCGCATACAAACACTATCTTGGAGAATTGAAGGGCGCGGGCGCACGAAAAGTCAAAATTACGGACGCCGCGGCGGCACTGTCAGAGGGACGCAACCCCGTTGCGCTCTGCGAATTTTTGGCGGCGATGGCGGCGATCTGCACCGCCAAGGACGCGGAGAGCTATGTCGCGAAGCATTGTCCGCATCTCGTGCGCCCGCGCTTTTTCAAGGCCCGCAACACGCACGCCTTCGCTTTTCTTTTTGAAGACGCCGCCTGCATTGTCTTATGCCCCGTTGATCTCGACAATCTGTGGGTGAGGCTTGGCAATGCGACGGCTCTCAGAACCGGGCCGCACGACCTGGTCCCCAGTGACGTGATCTGGGAGGCAGCGCCCCGGCATGCGGCGTTCGCGAAAGAGTGGGACGCGCTGCGTGTTGAAATTGAGCAATGGGTGAAAGACGTCGCACTCAAAAGCGATTCTGGGCGGCCATTCATTTTGGCTGGTCACGCAACCGGTGGCGCTTTGGCGTGTCTTGGCGCATACGAATTCGCCAAACGGGGGCGCGTTGTCTCAGGCGTGATCACATTCGGCGCCCCGGCCCCTGGAAGCCAGGCGTTCGCGATTGAATACAATCAACTCGGGCTTGAAGAGCGAACAGTTCGCTTGGAGTTTGATGCGGATGCCAAGCCAATCGCAGTCATGCCGTTGCTTTACGTCCCTGCCGGCCGGGAGTGGCGTTTGGAGCGGCAAGTTCTGCCGGGGCGGGAACCAACCGACGGTGGCGACGTCGCTGCCTATAAAAATCCTGCCCCGCCAAAATCGCGTACCGCGTATGCCGCCTACAGCCTGCAACGCCGCTATGGGCTGGTTCTTTCCGCCCTCATCTATCAGCGACTACGAGAGCTGATTGCGGCGAGTGGATCTGCGGCCGACTACGATGCAGCTTACAAGGCCGTTACAAATCATCTTTCTCATATTCGCGGCAGTGGAGCCGATGAGTCAAATGGCGTGTTTGCGGCCGTTAAGGATCACCCGGTCAAGGTCAAGGACGCAGCCGATCTTGTGGCGCTCAACGCGACCTATCCCCAGCACCTCATCTAATGAGCGCAAAACAACTCCGCATTTTTTGTGACATTCCGCATGCGCGAGCTTGCGCTATAAGCAAAGTCCCAGCCGGGACAAGAGGGCAAATCTTGCATCACGACACCGCCACGCCAATCGAGCTCACGCCAAAGCAAAAGACGCTAAGCCTTGCCGCCGTCATTGCGGCGGCTTTTGGTGTTGGCTTGTCGTTCGGTATTGGCCTTCCTCTAACGTCCTTGACGTTCGAAGCATGGTCGCAGCCAAAATGGGTTATCGGTCTCGCAGGTGCGTTGCCATCTCTCGCCATTCTGCTTGTCCTGCCGCTCGTGCCCAGGCTGGTTGCGCGATTAGGGGCCGTCGCGTCGATCTTGTTGGGATGTCTGATTAGTGCGGCCGGATTTGTGGCTCTCTACCTTTTTGAATCCGTGCCAGCCTGGATTGCGGCCCGCTTCGTTATGAGTGGAGCATTGGCTCTACCCTGGCTAGTCGGCGAAACCTGGATGAATGCGGTTGCAACCGAAGCAACGCGCGGGCGCGTCATCGCCGTCTACGCCATTTCGTTCTTCTTGGGTTTTCTGGCTGGGCCTCTGTTTCTCGACTATGCCGGCTTATCCGGACCAATACCCTTTCTTATGGGCGCCGCAGGATCGGTCCTCGCATGTGTGCCAATTGTCCTGGCGCAGCGCCTTGCACCAGATCTCACCCACACGCAGTCGTTGAGCGTTGTGACGGCCCTGGCACTCGCGCCCATCGCCATGGTGTGTGGGTGTATCGGCGGCTTCGCTGAGATGAGCTATTTGTCGCTCATTCCCAATGTTGGTCTCGCCGCCGGTCTTGAAGAGGGTCAGGCGCTGCATCTTTTGAGTGCGCTGACTCTTGGCGGCATAGTTCTGCAG
This sequence comes from Hyphomicrobium sp., assembly GCA_043718455.1. Classification (GTDB taxonomy): domain Bacteria; phylum Pseudomonadota; class Alphaproteobacteria; order Rhizobiales; family Hyphomicrobiaceae; genus Hyphomicrobium_B. The sequence continues at coordinate 10,849 of JAYSVT010000223.1, read as the reverse complement.
TTTCCGATCGGCTGGCTGGCTGACAAGGCCTCGCGCGTAGGTGTTACAGTTGCGCTCACGGTCCTCTTCAGCGGCTTGTCGCTGGCGTTGCCGTGGGGCCTTCAAAGCGCCGTTTGGTCAATGATCATTGCCTTTCTTATCGGCGGCGTCATTCTTGGCTTCTACACGCTCGGCCTTGTCATCGTCGGAGAGAAGGTCGCCCCGGCGAACCTCGCAGCAGCCAACGTCGCATTCCTGGTCATGTATCAGATCGGCGCCATAGCCGGCCCACTGGTCTCGGGCGCCGCCATGACGGTGTCGCCCGTCTATGGCTTTGTCACGATCGTGTCGGCCGTGATGGGTGTCTCAACGTTCTTTCTGGTGTGGTTCTCGCGGCGCCTCACGGCCAGCGCTTGAGGCTGTCCTTCGCGAACGTCCATTCGGGCGTCACAAGCGCGCCATCGGGCGGCGCGTACCAGGGCGACCCGTTGCCATTCGCCGGATTTTTCAGAACGTGCATCTCTTGCGCGGGCATGAAGCTCTGAATGAGCAGAAAGCGCTTGGCCTTCGTCACGGCGTGCTCGGCCAAATCAGCAACGAGCACGGCGTGTCCGGGAAAGCCCCCTTTGATAAATACGTCGCCGATTTGCAAATCAACGGCGCTGACGTTGCTCAGTTCCTTTTCAAGCGACGCGGTTCCAGCATAGGCAAAAACATTGTCCATATACTTGCGGAAACCGGCGTAGCTCTTGTCCGCAGCGGCCGAATTTTTCCAAATCTTGCCCGATGGGCTCGGCCTCTCGCCTTTCGCCCAACGCGAGAACGGCACGCGCCCGCCTTCGGTGAAGTTAAAGGCGATGTCGTCGAAGCGCTCTGTTGCAAACAGCCACTCGGCCCTGAGCCGCATGATCGCGTCGGCGCATTGCTGCAGATCGCGAGGGCCTGTGTCGATCGCGAGTACCGCTGCATGGGCGTCCTGCCGGGGCTTCTCCGTGCCATTAAACAGCAGCACCGGGGCCTTGGCTGGCTTTACCGGAAGCCCGCGCAGCCAGGCCGCGAAAGACCCGCTCGCTGCCGCAACGCGCGCGAACCCTGGTGGCGGGGGAATGGCGGCCTCAAGCGTCCCAGGGGAAGTAGCCCCATCCGCCCAGGGATAATAGCCAGCGGCAGCAACTGGCCGCGTCACGGCCGCCATGACCAATGGCACCAGGGCGCGTGCCAGACAATCGCGTCGCGTCAAAGTTGCGTTCCAGTGAGAAACCGGCGGCTCCTGCATGAAGTCCCAAGGTTAACAAATTCTTTGGCGCCGTGCCGTACTTTAGGGCTGTGCCTTACTGTGGGCTCGCGGCGGATCAAGGGCAAGGGCTCGTCTGCCAAACTGTACGAACGGGTTAGCTCCCATGTTGCGCGCAACGTTCACATTTTTCTCGATGCTGGCCCTCGGCACCATGACTGCGGCCGTCGTTCTGGCGCTTATGCCGTGGCTTACAGGGCGCGCTGGCGCAGGCGGCTATTCGGGCAGTGGGCTACATTTTGAGTCCGTGCTTCTCGGTCTCGTGCTCGGCCTGATGCTCGGCATCATGAGCCGCTATAATTGGGCCGACGTGCCCCGCCGCATCATCACGTGGGCGCTCATTCGCGAGCGCCTATTCTTCTACTACGCGCTCATCGCCGGCTGCATCGGGGTCATGCTGTTTTATTAACGGCGTTGCCCGCTCACACCGGTTCCAGCTCCACGACATCCTGTTCGCGGTCAAGCACAAGAAACGAGTTCCGGACGACGCCCCACGGCTTCACTGCTTTCAGGATCGCCTCTTTGTCCAGGATTCCGCAGGTGTAGAAATCGAGCTGTATAAGCGCGGGCGAGGTTTCATCCCAGATGTGGATCGCGACGTGCGAAGTCTCGATGATGGCAACGCCAGTCAGACCGCGATTGCCCGGTGTGTCGACGTGGGCGACGTGGGGCCCCGAGAGCACGTTCATGCCCTGGCCCTTGATAAGCTGTGCCATCCAGCCCCGGAGATACTCAAGATCGGCTTCGAGCGGCGGATTGGTAACTTCGAAGCGGCCGATGAAATGATGGTGTTTGATCATAGCGGTCCTCGCAAAGGTGAAGCTGCCGGTCGCGCGCGATGCCGGGGCATCTTAAGCGCTGCCGTCAATCAGTCCTCAGGACGCGTCCTCCGGCAGCTCTTTTATCCTTTGAATATGGGATGCCGCCTGGGCAAAGTTTAGCCCGCTTCTGTCAATGTTGCGTGAAGAAACGCGCGGGCGGGTTAATGCAACTTTTGCGGCGATGCAACTCATGCGGCGGTGCAACAAGGGCGCCAACGGCCGGTTTATGCCGCCCGGCGCGGAATGCGCGAATAGTCGGTCGTCGCCGCCGCGCGGGAGAGGTCGTGTGAGGATTGCAAATTTAGCCAGAATTGCGCGGTCGTTCCGAAATGCTGCGCCAGGCGCAACGCCGTATCTGCCGTCATTGCCCGCTTCTCGCGCGCGAGATCGGAAATGCGATTGTGGGGAACCCCGAGAATTTGCGCGAGCTGGCGTGCACTCATCCCGAGAGGCACGAGGCATTCTTCGCGCAAGACTTCGCCTGGGTGTGGCCTGAGGCGGTGTTTTTGCTTAGTGATAGTCCGCGATCTCGACATTTTCAGGTCCTTGATCTTGCCAGCGCAAGCAGATGCGCCACTGGTCATTGATGCGAATGGAGTATTGGCCTTTTCTGTCACCTTTCAAGGCTTCCAGACGATTACCCGGAAGTTGCCCGAGGTCGCGCAAATCAACAGCATCGTCGAGCATGGCAAGCTTGCGGAACGCCACACTTTCAAATGCTCTCTATTGCGCCGGGCAGGGCCCACCCTGGAAAAAAGCTTCAGTCTTTCGGCAACGGAAGCTTTGGATCATGGCCTATAGTCTGTGGTACGTACCATATAACAGTCAAGGAAAAAAAATGGGCGGCTTACGCGGGGCCGTTCTCGAACAGATGCGTATTTGCGTAAATATGGGCCACAGCGATCTCACCGCCGCAGCTTTCGAGGCGGAGCTGGCCGCCGCTCACGTTTGTGGGGTTCGCGGGCCAGTTCCCATCGGGGCCGCGGACCAACACCTCGATTTCAATCCGGGTGGAGTGAACGACCAGGATCTCCTTGACGCTCGGCAGCGTCGCGTAGGCGCGCACGCTCTCGTATGTCTCGGCCGCGTTCGACGGCGATAGGACCTCGATGAGCAGTATGGGATCGGGCGTGAACACGTCGCCCGGCTTGTTTGGCGCACAGGTTATGCCAAGGTCCGGGATGCGGAAGTTCCATTCCGCCCTCACGCGGGGCTGTACACCGGGCGCCGCAACCACGCGGCAGCCGGGGCGTGCCTTGCGCAAGTGTTGCCAGATAAGACCCGTCAAATTGCTGACGATCGTATTGTGCGCGTCGCTGCCCGGTGCCATGGCGCGCAGCACGCCATCGATCAGCTCGTAACGCGTGCCCATGCCGTCGCCGGGCCAATCGATAAAATCGGCGACGTCCATCATTGGCGGGAGTTTTCGAGCGGCACCTGTCATAGCACTTACTATGCGCCAGAAATGAAGAAGGGTCTATGGCGTAACCCGTCTTAACCCTTCCAAGCGGCTAACGCAGAAGTCCCTGGGAAAACTAAAAAGGCGGCTCTTGCGGGCCGCCTTTTTGCAAACGAAGGGGTCAGACCCCTCGCAGGAAAGATCGGGTCAGACCGCGCTCGCCGAAGCGAGGGGTCTGACCCCAACATCAAATTACACCGAGTAATACATATCGTACTCGACCGGGTGCGGGGTCATCTCGGTGCGCATGTCCTCTTCCATGCTCGAGCCGCGATAGTGGCATCGATCATGTCGTCGTTCATGACGCCGCCGTTCTTCAGGTACTCGCGATCCTTGTCGAGGCTTTCGAGGGCCTCGCGAAGGGAGCCGCACACCGTCGGGATCTTGGCGAGTTCGGCTGGCGGCAAGTCATACAAGTTCTTATCCATGGCCGGGCCCGGATCGATCTTGTTCTAAATGCCGTCGAGGCCGATTGCAGTCCTTGCGAAATTCGCTTGGGGCCAAGACCGACCGATCTGAGGCACGGACGATCAGTAGTAGTATGCTTTCCGTGCACGTCAATTCGGTCGGCATCGTTACAGAAATCGCTGCGGCGCATCATGCGCGTAGCAGATTCCGACCAACGGCGATTGCTTTCGAACCCATCTCATCGATCCAACATCAGCCGTCGCAGGGGGAGTATAGTCCCTGAGTGGTCCTCGCATCCGGTTCGCTTCAAACCTCTTTGCACCTTCAGCCACGCGGGGATGGAACCCGCGGGCTGGACATTGTGAGTGCGGCATGATGTGGATTACCGTCGCTTCTGATCATCAAGCGTGTCAGCGCGATGTCAAGGTAGTTCCAGCTTGCCGTTGATCGGGCCGCCGTAGACGGTATCGGTCAGGTTCTCATACCTGTACGTGCCGCTGCCTTTGACGCCCAGGTACTTCCCGGTGCCGCCAGTCACCTTGTACGTGAACTCCTTGTTGAGGTGCGAGCCCTCCTCCCAGGTGAGGTATTTCTTGTCGCCATTGGGATAGGTATCGGTGCACGTTCCGTTGGCCTTCCAGGTCTCGTCTGGCATGTACTCGAACTTTCCCGTGCATTCCTCTGTCACCTTCGGTGCGGCTGGGTCGTCTGGCACGATTATGCATCGGCCAGCATAGTCGACAAGCTTGTGTCCTTTCTCAGGCTCCTTCTCGTTCCACTTGTCGATCTGACATGTAAGTGAGCCCACCTCGTTCTCGGTCTTTCCGGCGTTGGCCACGCCACCGCCAAAAACAAACAGAACTGCGGGCACTACAACGAATATCTGCTTATGATTCATGGTGATATCCTTCCTCCGATTTTGCCGATGGGATCGATGCTGACGGCCCGCCTGCAGGTGGTTCTCTTAGGCTCGATAGCATGTGAAATTTCATCGGGATGACCTCGCTACAATGTGGCAACGAAACTGTGCGCCTTGCGGGATTGCGCGACAAACGGTATTTCTTCCACAATCGGTTGCAGAAAACTCATTTCATAGATTGCGTGCGCTCATGGCCTCGCCCTCGCTCAATGCCATTCGCGCCTTTGAAGCGGCGGCGCGGCTCTTAAGCTTCAAGGACGCGGCCGAGGAGCTTAAGCTTAGCCCCTCTGCCGTAAGCAGGCACATTCGCTCTCTCGAGCGTTCTCTCGGCGTGGTGCTGTTTGAGCGCGGCTTCCGCCAGGTGGAGTTGACTGAGAAAGCGATGCCCTACGCGAGGCGACTCTCTGAAGCCTTCCGGATCATTCACGTTTCAACGGGGCTGGTGAGCAGCGAGGGGCCAGCACGGCGGCGGAAGCAAAAAAGAGTGTCGCTTTCCGTCAACTTAACGTTCATGAACCTCTGGCTCGCAGACCGGCTGCACCGCTTTCGCAGCCTCTATCCCGAATACGAGCTCGAGATCTCGATCCACGACGATTTCGGCAAGGGCGGCAATCCCAAAGCCGATCTTCGAATTCTGTTCCTTCCTGATGACATCGATGATCCCTTCGTCACAAGTCTGATATCGCTATTCCTTTTTCCGGTCTGCGCGCCGTCGCTCCTCACGGGGCCAGATGCTCTGCGCAGGCCGCCTGATCTCGCCAAGCATCGCCTCCTGCACGAGATCAACACGCCGGACTGGCCGGAGTGGATAGAGGGTGCGGGAGTGAAGGGTGTCGACGCCACGCGCGGTCCGATCTTCCACGACCCAACTTTGGCGATTCGCGAGGCGCTGAATGGCGGAGGCGTTGCCCTGGCCGACAGCATCATGGGCGAAGATCTGCTTGCCCGTGGGCTACTGGTCTCACCGTTCCCGATTATGCTGCAGATTCCGTATTGCTATGCCTTGTCGCAGCGACCGGGTGCGTCGGCGATTCTGGGCGTTAAGCAGTTCCGGCAGTGGCTCGTCTCGGAGATCGAACTCCACAAGCGGGCGATGAAGCTTGTCTAGTGGATCGCCTTATCTGCATCGATCAGGCGTCTGGTAATGTCCCTCAGTGAAAACGAGAAGGGAAGCGGTCTTGTGGGGATAAGCCACCGTGATGCGTTAGAGGGCAATTCCTCGCCTTTTGACTGCAACACTTGTGTTGTGGGTCAGCACAGAGTCCGCTCGGGCTCAAAAGCGCAAAAATGGGCGGCCTTTTTAGAGCCGCCCTTTCGCATTCCAACTTGAAGCCGTGCCTCAGACCGAATAATACATGTCGTACTCGACCGGGTGCGGGGTCATCTCGTAACGCATGTTCTCTTCCATGCGCAGCGCGATGTAGGCGTCGATCATGTCGTCGTTCATGACGCCGCCCTTCTTGAGGTAGTCGCGGTCCTTGTCGAGGCTTTCGAGAGCCTCGCGAAGCGAACCGCACACCGTCGGGATCTTGGCGAGTTCGGCTGGCGGCAAGTCATACAAGTTCTTATCCATGGCCGGGCCCGGATCGATCTTGTTCTGAATGCCGTCAAGACCAGCCATCAACATCGCTGTGAAGGCGAGGTAGGGGTTGGCGCCGGGATCGGGGAAGCGAATTTCGATACGCTTCGCCTTAGGGTTCGAGACATGCGGGATGCGGCACGAAGCAGACCGGTTGCGCGCCGAGTAGGCGAGCAGCACGGGCGCTTCGTAACCCGGCACGAGACGCTTGTAAGAGTTGGTCAGCGGGTTGGTGAACGCGTTGATCGACTTCGCGTGCTTCAAGATACCGCCGATGTAGTACAGGCACATCTGCGAAAGGTCGGCATATTTGTCGCCAGCGAACATCGGCTTGCCGTCTTTCCAGATCGACTGATGCACGTGCATGCCCGAGCCGTTATCGCCGGCAAGCGGCTTCGGCATGAACGTCGCCGTCTTGCCGTAGGCTTGGCTGACCTGATGCACGACGTATTTGTAGATCTGCATGTGATCGGCCATCTGGATCATCGGGCCGAACTTGACGCCAAGCTCATGCTGAGCGGCGGCGACTTCGTGGTGGTGCTTTTCAACCGTGACGCCCATCTCGGTCATAACCGAGAGCATTTCCGAACGGATGTCCTGGCAGCTGTCGATCGGCGGAACCGGGAAGTACCCGCCCTTGACGCGCGGGCGGTGACCAAGGTTGCCCATCTCGAAGTCTGTGTCGGTGTTGGACGGCAGTTCGTTGCTGTCGATTTTGAAACCGACGTTATACATGCCGGTCGAGAACTTGACGTCGTCGAAAATAAAGAATTCGGCTTCCGGGCCAAAGAACACTTTGTCGCCGATGCCAAGCGACATCATGTACGTTTCCGCCTTTTTGGCGATGCCGCGCGGGTCGCGCTCATAGGCTTGGCCGGTCGAGGGCTCGATGACGTCGCAGAAAATGGCAACGGTCGTCTGAGCGAAGAAGGGATCGACGTGGGCGGATGTCGGGTCGAGCATCAACAGCATGTCGGAGGCTTCGATCGACTTCCAGCCGGCAATAGACGAACCGTCGAAGGCGTAGCCGTCCTTGAAAACTTCGTCGTCGATGCAGGTGACGTCGGCGGTGACGTGCTGCATTTTGCCCTTCGTGTCGGTGAACCGGAGGTCCACGAACTTCGCATCCTTGTCCTTGATGTACTTCAGGACATCACTCGCGTTCTTCATTGCAAATCCCCTGCATTTGGACTGTCAGTTTTTTTATTCACGCAAAGTCTTCTGAGCGCGGGTTGCGTCTTTCCGCGATCAATTCCGAGAGTTCCGCGTCACAAGTGTTCCGCGTCACAAGAGGTCCGCGTTAGATGGCATCGCGGCCGGATTCGCCGGTGCGGATGCGGATGGCTTCTTCGATGGTCGAGATGAAGATTTTCCCGTCGCCGATGCGGCCTGTCTTGGCGGCCTTTTGAATGGCCTCGACGGCCTTGTCCAGCATCTCGTCGGTAAGAACAACTTCGATTTTCACTTTCGGGAGAAAATCGACCACATATTCAGCGCCCCGGTAAAGCTCGGTGTGGCCCTTTTGGCGGCCGAATCCTTTGGCTTCAATGACCGTGATGCCCTGCAGGCCGATTTCCTGCAGCGCTTCCTTCACTTCATCGAGCTTGAACGGCTTGATGATGGCTTCAATCTTCTTCATGGCGCCCCTTATCGTTTCAAAGCGTTTTGGCCCACACGAGCAGGCTAATCGGCCTTCAGTTAGCAGGGTGCATGCCAGTTCGCAAAGCCGTGTTGAATCCGATATATTTCAGGGGTTTGCGGACAGCTAATATCAGCCTCCCTGCTCGAATGGCACCCCATGAGCCTAAAAACCATGCAAAATGATCAAAAAACAGGCATCGAGCGTGGTCAAATATCCACCAGTGGCTAGACGTTCGCCGTGCCGCGCACCACTGCTATCAAAGACTGATCCTAAGCCGCGAGTGCCCCCACGTGAGTACCCCATGCACGAGATCCTAACAGTCGAGGAAATGGTGGAAGCAGACCGGCGCGCCACTGCGCTGGGCGTGCCGCCGCTCACTTTGATGGAGAACGCGGGTTGGGCCGTCGCGAACGCTGCCGCGCCGATGGTCAGCCGCGGAGCCAACATCGCCATCCTTTGCGGTCCCGGCAATAACGGCGGTGATGGGTTTGTGGCGGCGCGGCAGCTCAAGCGGCGCGGATACACAGTGCATGTGTTTCTCTTGGGCTCGCGAGACGTCTTGAAAGGCGATGCCGCCGAGATGGCGCGGCGGTGGGGTTTGCCAATCTGGCCGGCATCCTCCGATGCACTTCTCGATGTGGATTTGGTGATCGACGCCATGTTCGGCGCTGGGCTCACGCGGCCGCTTGAGGGCGTGTCAGCAGAACTGGTCAACGCGATCAATGCCAGTGGTCCAAAAGTTCTTTCTGTTGATGTACCAAGCGGCCTTCACGGAACTACGGGCGCCGCTGAAGGTCCGGTCGTGCACGCCACGCGCACCATCACCTTCTTCCGCAAGAAGCCAGGACATCTGCTAATGCCCGGCCGGGCACTGTGCGGCGAAGTCGTTGTGGCTGACATCGGCATTCCCGGACGGGTTCTCGATAATATTGATGCGCCCTGGGCGGGCAATTATTTGGGAAGCGCGGTCGAAAACACACCATTGGTCTGGCAACCGCAATTCCCATGGCCGCGTCTTGACGCGCACAAGTACGTGCGTGGTCATACCGTCGTCGTGTCGGGCCCCGCATTCCAATCGGGTGCCGCGCGTCTCGCCGCACGTGGCGCGTTGCGCATGGGCGCTGGGCTCGTCACGGTCGCGAGCCCGCCATCCGCCCTTCCCGAAAATGCCGCGCATCTGGCGGCCATTATGCTGAAGCCTTTTCGTGATGCGCGCGATCTCGCAGAAATTCTTGAAGACAAACGCAAGAACGCGATTGCGATCGGCCCTGGCTGCGGTGTTGGAGAAGATACGCGCGAACTCGTCATGGCCGCGCTCGCGAGCGGCGCCGCCATCGTCCTCGATGCCGACGCGCTGACGTCATTTGTAGAAAACGGCGACGCACCCGCCGAAACCGTCAACTTCGGCTTCACCGGGGCTGCGATCAAACACGCCGTCAGCCCCGCATTTCTCTTTGCTGCCATTCATGCAAAACCGGATCGCCCCGTCGTGATGACGCCGCACGACGGAGAATTTGCGCGCCTCTTCGGAAACGTTTCCCCGCTCGGATCATCAAAGCTGGATCGCGCGCGCGAAGCGGCACGACTCTCTGGTGCTGTCGTCGTCCTCAAAGGCCCCGACACCGTGATCGCGTCGCCCGATGGCCGCGCGGCGATCAATTCAAACGCGCCGCCCTGGCTCGCAACTGCGGGCTCCGGCGACGTGCTCGCGGGCTTCATCACCGGATTGCTCTCGCAAAAAATGCCAGCGTTCGAAGCCGCCTGCGCCGCCGTGTGGCTGCATGGCGAATGCGCGAACACGTTTGGCGTGGGGCTTATTGCGGAGGACTTGCCGGAAGTTTTGCCGAAAGTCCTCGCTGCACTTGGGAAGAAAGTGCAGGAATCGTAGGTCTGCGCTGAGCCCTCTTGCGAAGCCCGACGCTTAACAGCGTCAAAGAAATCGTCGGGCATCGCTTCGATGCGGCCGCATCTCCGCTCAGCGCCGACCTACAAGTCTATTTTGCCGGCCTACTACTCCGCCGCCAGCGGATGCAGATAGCGCGGCCGGTTGAACGTATTGAAGCCGGTCCAGATGCGGCGCTTGTCGCAATAGTCGCGGCCGTCGCGATAGAAGCAGCGGTCGCCATCGTAGTAGTCGTTCTTGCCGAAGGGGTCGCCCTTGTAAGACGAAAACGCGAATCCATATCCGCGCTTTGGACCCTTGCGCCAGTAGCCAAGGCCCGGCGCGCCGCCATAGCGGATGCGTCCGGTGCGCACGTGTTTGCTGTGGTGTTTCTTATGAGCGTGCGACTTGTGCGTGCGCTCGCCCAAGTCGGCGGCGGGTGCCGTGGCCGCGAAAAGAAACAGCGGCAGGGCCGCGATCATCAGTTTCAACGCTGCTTTCATGTCACGCCTCCACGCCTGGACCAGGCCCCACAATAGCGCGTTCCAGCATCCTTTTCCCAGTCGCGTCAGGATTTCGTTTGGAACGGTAAACGGGTGGCCGTTTTTCCGAAAGATCACGGTCCTTAGCGCCGCCTTCAATCTTTTCCGCGGGGCGCCGTTCCGGTGATTTCTTTGGCCTTGAACTTCGCGATTTTCCCAATGAGCGCGTAAGGAATGGGCCGGTCGTGCGGAAAACACACCGTACCTTTCGATTGCGCAAACCCGGCGAGTTCTTTCGCGAACGCCGCCTTCACGTCGTCCGTCACGGGATAAAGCCCGATGTGCGCCTTGAAGGCCGCAAAATAGAGCAGGGGACGGCCCGCC
>JAYSVT010000222.1:0-1585 GCA_043718455.1 Hyphomicrobium sp. | reverse complement strand
ACTCGCTAATCGCTTGCGCGTGTCTCTCAACTGCGATTTTCGTTGATATGTTTATGGCGATGGCCGAATCCCGTCCGGGATTCTGGTGGCCAGCATGACAGGCGTTCGGCTGTCATTTCGCAGGTGCGGGGCGATGCCCGTTCGGTGCATTTCACCCCACTCAAACACGATCCAAGTCCCAGTTCTGGGGCTGTTTTGGCTCGTGTAGGAGGATGGTGCCCCTGGCCCGACTCGAACGGGCACATCCGAAGATACCGCATTTTCAAATAGACATGGTAAGGTTCAACCAGCTTCTCCCCGGCCCAACTCTCCTCAATAATCGTCGCCAACTCTTCGGAAATGTCGATGCACCAACGATCATTCCAGCGATCCTCGAACCACAGCGCCAGCTTATCGCAGGCATCGTGATCCATCACATCGACATTCAATTCGCCCTGGAGCGAAAGACCGGCAAATGTCAGATTGCTGCTGCCGACAAACCCCACCTTCGGATTGATTGGATCAGATCGGTGCAGCAGATAGAGCTTGGCGTGGAGATGATGCTTGAGGAACAGCTTTACGGTCACTTTCCCCCCGCGAATTTGCCGTGCCAGACGCCGCAAACCTGCCTCGTCATCGTTGCTTGGTGCGCCAAGAGCAAGTTGGGCACGAAACTCCTCTGCTAATTCCTTTTTCAACTCCAAGGCACGGGCATTGTCGATTCCGTCATCATGGAACGCCGTCGCCAGTTTTTCTCGCAATCCCTTTTCCGGTGACTTGTGCATCCCGACGAGAAGGCGGCAAGAATTACCATTCTGACCTGACCAACCCTCGATATGTTCGTCAATCTTGCGCCATCCACGCAGGTTGAAGTAGCCAACGCAAAAGTCTGCTCGCACAGAAACAGACAAAACCTTGCTCAATTCAGGCAAAAGCGCGTTGTCGATGTTGTCGAAAATTCTCGGCATAGATTGCTTACTCGGGCTTTAGCGTTGGCGCACTGCCTAACAGCGCCGGATGGATTGTAGAAGCGAGATGGTAGCGCGCATACCGCCGCTCGCCAGTGCGGATCAGCGCGCCCTTTTCAACCAAGTCGCCCAAATCGCGTGTCGCGGTGGCAAGGCTGGCCCCGGTGATCGTCCGGTAATTTCCGGCACTCAATCCACCCGCAAATCCGTCCGGCCCTTCGCGGAACAAGCGAAGCAGGGCCTTTTCCTGCCGATCGTTGATCGTGCCGCGCAAACGATCGAGCTGTCGCGTCTTGTCGATCAGGAAGCGGATGCGGGTGATCGTCCGGGCCTGCGCCTCGACGACAATATCGGCAAACCATGTCAGCCAGGCATCGATGTCGTTGCTCTGGCTGCCGAGCTGAAACGCAGCGTAGTAGGCTTTGCGGTGACGATGGATCGTTTCCGCGAGTGCCGTCAACGTCGGGGCCGCGAGGCTTTGGGCCAATGCCTTTTCAGCAATCGCGCGACCAATCCGGCCATTGCCGTCTTCAAAGGGGTGGATGCTCTCGAACCACAGGTGCGAGATGGCGGTGCGGGTGATCGCGGGAAGCGGGTTTGGTGACGAGGGCGCGCTGTCGTTGAACCACGCGATGAAG